>NZ_KV818053.1:110070-135428 GCF_001814835.1 Streptococcus sp. HMSC072D07 | reverse complement strand
GTAATCTCACCAGATGGCACCGTCACCTTTACCCCTGAGGCAGACTTTGTAGGACAAGCCAAAGGTGTGAAAGTGATCCGTAAAGACCGTAATGGAAATATCATTTCAGGATTCTATACTCCAACAGTAGTAGAACTTCCAGAGCAAGTGAAGCCGTCTGATAAAAAAGAACTTTCAGTACCTGATTCGAAACCAGATCAATTGACCCAAAACATCTCTGTAGAAAAAAATCAACTCCCAAATACAGGAAGTCAAGAAGATGGTTTGAAAAATCTAGGAATTCTGACAGCCCTAGCAGGTGTCATGACACTTGGATTGCTAGGTAAAAAGAAACGAAACGATGAATCAGACTAATCATTTTTAAGAACCGAGAAATCGGTTCTTTTTTTATGACATTTGTCATATTTCCTAGTGACAGAAGCATCTAGCTCCACGAACTTCAAAGGACTATAATTGAAGTATGAAATGGAGGAAGAAGAAATGAAAAATAAAATGATTGTCGCAGTGAGTTTAGTAGCAGCAGGAGTTATGACCTATCTCATGTTTTCAGGATTGGACGAGGGTTTCTATCATTTTCCTTGGGAGCTCTTTGCTGGCTTTGGAATGATGTCTTGGCTTGTCAGAGAAGGTTTGAAATTGGTCAGAGATGTGAAAAAGGAGTTTGAGGAATGAAAAAAGCAATCATCTATTTCTTTATCGGCCTGTCACTCTTGGTATGGTTAGTGGAAATGTTTACTGGTTGGTTTGACCAAACCTTGCTTCGCCAATTCATTCGTGGTTCTTGGGGTTTTGGATTTATGATTTTCGTTGTTTTCCCTATGGGAATGAAGTGGTTGAAAGGAGAATCTCATGACTGTGATTAAAGTTGAGAAATTGAGTAAGAAAATAAAAGACAAGGAGATCTTGCGGAACATCTCCTTTGAAATCAACGATGGTGAATGTGTCGCCTTGATCGGGCCTAACGGAGCAGGAAAAACAACCTTGATTGATTGCCTCTTGGGCGACAAGTTCATGAGCTCAGGTCAGATAGCCATTCAAGGATTTGCACCAACAGATCCTCGATTAAAACAGCTTATTTCTGTCTTACCTCAAGAAAATGCAGTTGTTCAAAGCTTGAAAGTGAAAGAACTTCTATCATTTTTCAAGTCACTTTATCCCGACAGTCTTTCAGACAAAGAAATTGATGACTTGCTGAGATTCTCAGACAAGCAGAAAAATCAGCTAGCGGGCAAGTTGTCTGGTGGGCAAAAACGTTTGTTCTCTTTTGTGTTGTCTTTAATAGGTCGTCCGAAAATTCTATTTTTAGACGAGCCAACTGCTGCCATGGATACCTCAACACGTCAGCATTTTTGGGAAATTGTTAATCGATTAAAGAAAAATGGTGTCACCATTGTCTATTCTTCTCACTACATCGAAGAAGTAGAGCATACGGCTGACCGCATTTTGGTGCTCCATAAGGGAGAATTGATTCGCGATACGACGCCTTATGCTATGCGTGGTGAAGAACAGGAAAAACACTTTACCGTGCCTCTAACTTATCAGGAAGTTATCAGCACTTTGGACCAGGTTCAAGAGCTTGAAATCAAGCAAAATGCTCTTTCCTTCACAACCAAAGAAGCCAGCCAGGTATGGAAAGTCTTGCAAGAACAGGGCTGCATGATCGAAGAAATTGAAGTTCGCAATCGAACTCTCTTAGACAGTATCTTCGAAACGACTCAAGACTAAAGGAGATTGACGATGAAAAATATGACAAGTCTCATGAAAGTGGAAATCATTCTGATGAAACGGCAAGCAGTCTACTACTTGCTATCCATCGGACTTCCAAGTGTGTTTTACCTTATATTCTCTGGTATGATGTCAGGGTCAGATATTCCAGAAATTGCTCTTCAAGCCTATCTTTTTGCCATGACGCTCTTTAGTATCATGTCAAGTGCTTTTTTCAGTATCCCAAGTACACTCGAGTCTGATAAGACAAACAACTGGCAAAAATTGATTCAACATTCTCCCGTATCTATGGTAGAATATTATGTATCAAAACTGTTCAGTACCCTACTGACTTTCTTGTTATCAATTACAGTTGTCTTTTCAGTTGGTCATTTTGTCCGTGGAGTGACTCTGCCTTGGCTTGACTGGATGGTAATTGGTGCTATTTTGCTGATCGGAAGCGTGGTCTTTATCAGCATGGGGGTCTTGGTGAGCTTGCTACCCAGTGCTCAACTGATGACGGTTGTTGGAAATATTGCCTATATTGCTTTGGCTGTTCTAGGTGGACTCTGGTTCCCCTTGGATTCCTTCCCAGAATGGCTCCAATCTATTGGAAAGCTGACTCCAACCTATCAACTGATGCAGGTCGTCTCTACTTATTTGGAACACCATGAATTTAATATTCTTTCTGCCTTGGTTGTGCTAGGCTATACAGTTTTCTTTGGTGTACTGGTAATCCAGCTGAAAAAAAGGATTGAGGTAAAATAAATCTATGTTGGAAAAATTTAAAAACATTCATTATATGTTTCATATTTCAATTGTGTTTATCATCTTTCCTATAGCGGGTGTCATCGTTGGAGATTACCCGCTTTTAACCTTGCTATGGACCCTACTATTTGTACTTGCCTTCTATTCGGTTTTAATCAGTCAGAATCGCACCGTGCAGTGGCTAGCATGGTGGTCCATGCTTGTCTACATTTTTTATACATCTGTTTGGCTAAGTTCAGGTTTCACATGGTTTATCTTTTATTTATCCAATCTCCTTATTTATGAGCTGGATGAGATTTCTTTTCACTCTTGGCGTTTTGTCAGTTTTATTGTCCTGCAACCATTTATTCTGACCGGAATCTATATGGTCAATCATGTTAGTCCCTGGCAGCTACTCTTTTTCTTGGTGACCTTTATCTTTTCCGATGCAATGACCTTTGGTCTCTATCGAATTCGATTGTCGGAGGACATAAAAGAAGAAAAGATGAAACAAAATGCCAAGCTCAATCTTTTCTTGGCTGAAAACGAACGCAGTCGTATCGGTCAGGATCTCCATGACAGCCTAGGTCATACCTTTGCCATGTTGAGTGTGAAGACGGACCTTGCCCTCCAGCTTCTTCAAATGCAGGCCTATCCTCAAGTGGAAAAAGAATTAAAAGAAATTCATCAAATCAGTAAAGAATCCATGAATGAAGTCCGTACAATTATCGAAAATCTTAAAACAAGAACCCTTGCTTCCGAGTTTGCGACTGTTAAAAAAATGCTGGAAATTGCAGGAATTGAAACGGAAATCAATCACCAACTAGATACAGCTAGCCTAACTCAGGAATTAGAATCAACGGCCTCCATGATTTTGCTTGAGTTAGTGACCAACATCATCAAGCATGCTAAAGCATCGAAAGCTTACTTGAAATTAGAACGAACTGAGAAAGAACTCATCCTAACAGTGAGAGATGATGGCTGTGGCTTTGCTTCACTAAAAGGAGATGAACTCCATACCGTTCGAGACCGTGTCCTTCCTTTTTCAGGAGAAGTAAAGGTGATCATTCAGAAACATCCGACTGAAGTGCAGGTTCGGCTACCTTATAAGGAGAGAAATTAAGATGAAATTACTTGTTGCAGAAGATCAAAGTATGTTGCGAGATGCTATGTGCCAGTTGCTTACCTTTCAACCAGATGTAGAGTCTGTCCTACAAGCCAAGGATGGCCAAGAAGCAATCCAACTCTTAGAAAAGGAGTCTGTAGATATCGCCATTCTTGACGTAGAAATGCCTGTTAAGACAGGCCTCGAAGTCTTGGAGTGGATACGAGCAGAAAAGCTAGAAACAAAGGTGGTTGTGGTGACGACCTTCAAACGTCCCGGATATTTTGAACGTGCGGTCAAGGCTGGAGTGGATGCTTATGTCTTGAAAGAAAGAAGCATTGCAGACCTCATGCAAACCTTGCACACTGTTCTCGAAGGACGCAAGGAATATTCGCCTGAATTGATGGAAGTGGTGATGACGCATCCTAACCCGTTAACAGAGCAAGAAATCACTGTTTTAAAGGGAATCGCTCAGGGCTTGTCTAATCAAGAAATCGCAGATCAGCTTTATCTATCAAATGGAACCGTCCGAAACTATGTCACCAATATTCTTTCGAAACTAGATGCTGGTAATCGAACAGAGGCAGCCAACATTGCAAAAGAATCTGGTTGGCTTTGATAAGAAGGGTTAAAAAATTCCGAAACGATAACTTGAATCAAAGGAAATCCATACTAGAAAGGAGGAGGTAAATCGCCTCCTTTTCTGGTTTAGAAAAGCGGTGAAAGCTAGTGTCAAAGAGTTAAAAGATCAGAATAAAAATGAAAAATATCTTGACAATGAAGGAAAAATTGTGTTACAATAATAGACGGTACTTTTTACTTTTGGTCTCTCAAAAGTGTACAGGGACGTGCTGACAAATGTTGCAAAAGTACACACAGATGGTAGCTGTCACCAAGTGTATCATCACCAAAAATAAAAAAACACAGGAGAATGTAGATGCCTACAATTAACCAATTGGTTCGCAAACCGCGTAAATCAAAAGTAGAAAAATCTAAATCACCAGCTTTGAACGTTGGTTACAACAGTCATAAAAAAGTTCAAACAAACGTTTCTTCACCACAAAAACGTGGTGTTGCAACTCGTGTGGGAACAATGACACCTAAAAAACCTAACTCTGCCCTTCGTAAATTCGCTCGTGTACGTTTGAGCAACCTTATCGAAGTTACTGCCTACATCCCAGGTATCGGACACAACTTGCAAGAGCACAGCGTGGTGCTTCTTCGTGGTGGACGTGTAAAAGACCTTCCAGGGGTACGTTACCATATCGTCCGTGGTGCACTTGATACTGCAGGTGTTAACGATCGTAAACAAGGCCGTTCTAAATACGGTACTAAACGTCCAAAAGCATAAGGAAAGGGGATAAAGAGAAATGAGTCGTAAAAATAGAGCTCCAAAACGTGATGTATTGCCAGATCCGCTTTACAATTCACAACTAGTTACTCGTCTTATCAACCGCGTTATGCTTGATGGTAAACGTGGTACAGCTGCTTCAATCGTTTACGGTGCTTTTGAGCAAATCAAAGAAGCTACTGGAAACGATGCACTTGAAGTATTTGAAACAGCTATGGAAAACATCATGCCTGTACTTGAAGTACGTGCACGTCGTGTTGGTGGATCTAACTACCAAGTCCCAGTTGAAGTTCGTCCAGAACGTCGTACAACACTTGGACTTCGTTGGTTGGTAACCATCGCTCGCCTTCGTGGTGAACACACAATGCAAGACCGTCTTGCAAAAGAAATCTTGGATGCTGCGAACAACACTGGTGCAGCTGTTAAGAAACGTGAAGACACTCACCGTATGGCTGAAGCTAACCGTGCCTTCGCACACTTCCGTTGGTAATAAAATGATACTAAGAGCGGCAAAGGCCCAAGGCAAAAATAGGAAACTGATGCAGTGTTCCGTGAACACAAAGCAGTTTATCTTTTTTGCACCGGGCCTCGCTCGGGTTCGAATCAGTTAACTTGAGCTTTTAGCCCGAGTTCAATTCAACTTGTCTACAAGTTGAAACCAACAAAAACAAGATAAACATTGAGAACGGGTAGGTCCTGCCTATCCGTTTTTATTAAAATCGTGTTATAATAGAATAGAAATTAAAATAAATAGGAGAAACAAACCTCATGGCACGCGAATTTTCACTTGAAAAAACTCGTAATATCGGTATCATGGCTCACGTCGATGCCGGTAAAACAACAACTACTGAGCGTATTCTTTACTACACTGGTAAAATCCACAAAATCGGTGAAACTCACGAAGGTGCGTCACAAATGGACTGGATGGAGCAAGAGCAAGAACGTGGTATCACTATCACATCTGCTGCGACAACAGCTCAATGGAACAACCACCGCGTAAACATCATCGACACACCAGGACACGTGGACTTCACAATCGAAGTACAACGTTCTCTTCGTGTATTGGACGGTGCGGTTACTGTTCTTGACTCACAATCAGGTGTTGAGCCTCAAACTGAAACAGTTTGGCGTCAAGCAACTGAGTACGGAGTTCCACGTATCGTATTTGCCAACAAAATGGACAAAATCGGTGCTGACTTCCTTTACTCAGTAAGCACACTTCACGACCGTCTTCAAGCAAACGCACACCCAATCCAATTGCCAATCGGTGCTGAAGATGACTTCCGCGGTATCATCGACTTGATCAAGATGAAAGCTGAAATCTATACTAACGACCTTGGTACAGATATCCTTGAAGAAGATATTCCAGCTGAATATCTTGACCAAGCTCAAGAATACCGTGAAAAATTGGTTGAAGCAGTTGCTGAAACTGATGAAGACTTGATGATGAAATACCTTGAAGGTGAAGAAATCACTAACGAAGAATTGAAAGTTGCTATCCGTAAAGCAACTATCAACGTTGAATTCTTCCCAGTATTGTGTGGTTCTGCCTTCAAGAACAAGGGTGTTCAATTGATGCTTGATGCGGTTATCGACTACCTTCCAAGCCCACTTGACATCCCAGCAATCAAAGGTATCAACCCAGATACAGACGAAGAAGAAACTCGTCCAGCATCTGACGAAGAGCCATTCGCAGCTCTTGCCTTCAAGATTGCAACAGACCCATTTGTAGGTCGTTTGACATTCTTCCGTGTATACTCAGGTGTTCTTCAATCAGGTTCTTACGTAATGAACACTTCTAAAGGTAAACGTGAACGTATCGGACGTCTTGTGCAATTGCATGCCAATAGTCGTCAAGAAATCGAAACCGTTTATGCTGGTGATATTGCAGCTGCTATTGGTTTGAAGGATACAACTACTGGTGATTCATTGACAGATGAAAAAGCTAAAATCATCCTTGAGTCAATCCACGTTCCAGAACCAGTTATCCAGTTGATGGTTGAGCCAAAATCTAAAGCTGACCAAGATAAGATGGGTATCGCACTTCAAAAATTGGCTGAAGAAGATCCAACATTCCGCGTTGAAACAAACGTTGAAACTGGTGAAACAGTTATCTCAGGTATGGGTGAACTTCACCTTGACGTCCTTGTTGACCGTATGCGTCGTGAGTTTAAAGTCGAAGCGAACGTAGGTGCTCCTCAAGTATCTTACCGTGAAACATTCCGCGCTTCTACTCAAGCACGTGGATTCTTCAAACGTCAGTCTGGTGGTAAAGGTCAATTTGGTGATGTATGGATTGAGTTTAGTCCAAACGAAGAAGGTAAAGGATTCGAATTCGAAAACGCAATCGTCGGTGGTGTGGTTCCTCGTGAATTTATCCCAGCGGTTGAAAAAGGTTTGGTAGAATCTATGGCTAACGGTGTTCTTGCAGGTTACCCAATGGTTGACGTGAAAGCTAAGCTTTACGATGGTTCATACCACGATGTCGACTCATCTGAAACTGCCTTCAAGATCGCGGCTTCACTTGCTCTTAAAGAAGCTGCTAAGTCAGCACAACCAGCTATCCTTGAGCCAATGATGCTTGTAACCATCACTGTTCCTGAAGAAAACCTTGGTGATGTTATGGGTCACGTAACTGCTCGTCGTGGACGTGTAGATGGTATGGAAGCTCACGGTAACAGCCAAATCGTTCGTGCTTACGTTCCACTTGCTGAAATGTTCGGTTACGCAACAGTTCTTCGTTCAGCATCTCAAGGACGTGGTACCTTCATGATGGTATTTGACCACTACGAAGATGTACCTAAGTCAGTACAAGAAGAAATCATTAAGAAAAACAAAGGTGAAGACTAATCAGTCCTCACTCTAGAAGGAAGTCACTTAGTGGCTTCCTTTTTTGTCTTTAACTATTCATTTTTGCTGAATATAGTATACAAATTTGGTCGTTAAGTGAGAAAAATACTAATTCTATCCAGAAAGAAAATAATCTAATTTGATAAATTAAAGTAAATAAAGGTTCCTAATTCCGTAGAAAAGTTAATAAAAATGAGGAAAAGATTCATAAATACACTTTTAGATAGAAAATTCAGAAAATTGACTCTTTTGCCTTGAAAATTTTTGAAAAAATGGTATGATAGTAACAAGCTATTTTTTTAAGAGAAGAGAAAGGGGAACAATGGAGAAAATCAGTTTAGAATCTCCTAAGACGGGGTCGGACCTAGTTTTGGAAACACTTCGGGACTTAGGGATTGATACCATTTTTGGTTATCCTGGTGGTGCAGTCTTACCTTTGTATGATGCGATATACAATTTTAAAGGTATTCGCCACATCTTAGGACGCCATGAGCAAGGTTGTTTGCACGAAGCTGAAGGATATGCCAAATCAACTGGAAAGTTGGGCGTTGCCGTCGTCACGAGTGGGCCGGGAGCAACAAATGCCATTACAGGGATTGCAGATGCCATGAGCGATAGCGTTCCCCTTTTGGTCTTTACAGGTCAGGTTGCGCGAGCTGGGATTGGGAAAGATGCCTTTCAGGAAGCAGACATCGTGGGTATTACCATGCCCATTACCAAGTACAATTACCAAGTTCGTGAGACAGCAGACATTCCTCGTATCATTACGGAAGCTGTCCATATCGCAACGACAGGTCGTCCAGGTCCTGTTGTGATTGACTTGCCAAAGGATGTATCAGCTCTAGAGACAGATTTCATTTATTCACCAGAGGTGAATTTACCAAGTTACCAACCGACGCTTGATCCGAATGACATGCAAATCAAGAAAATCTTGAAGCAATTGTCAAAAGCCAAGAAACCTGTTTTGTTAGCAGGCGGTGGTATCAGCTATGCGGAAGCTTCCAAGGAGCTCAATGAATTTGCTGAACGTTACCAGATTCCAGTAGTCACTAGTCTTCTGGGGCAAGGTACCATTGCAACGAGTCATCCGCTCTTCCTAGGGATGGGAGGCATGCACGGTTCTTTCGCAGCCAACATTGCAATGACGGAAGCGGACTTTATGATTAGTATTGGTTGCCGTTTCGATGACCGCTTGACTGGGAACCCTAAGACCTTCGCGAAGAATGCTAAGGTTGCCCATATCGATGTTGACCCAGCTGAGATTGGTAAGATTATCAGTGCAGATATTCCTGTAGTGGGGGATGCTAAGAAAGCCTTGCAGATGCTACTGGCAGAACCAACTGTTCATAACAATACTGAAAAGTGGATTGAAAAAGTCACCAAGGACAAGAATCGAGTTCGTTCTTATGATAAGAAAGAACGTGTGGTTCAACCGCAGGCCGTTATTGAACGCATCGGTGAGTTGACGAATGGGGATGCCATTGTTGTCACAGACGTCGGGCAACACCAAATGTGGACAGCTCAGTATTATCCTTACCAAAATGAGCGTCAGTTAGTCACTTCAGGTGGTTTGGGTACCATGGGCTTCGGAGTTCCTGCAGCTATTGGAGCCAAGATTGCCAATCCAGAAAAAGAGGTCATCCTTTTTGTCGGTGATGGTGGTTTCCAAATGACCAACCAAGAGCTAGCAATCCTAAACATCTACAAGGTGCCGATTAAGGTTGTCATGTTGAATAACCACTCACTAGGAATGGTTCGTCAGTGGCAGGAATCCTTCTATGAGGGTAGAACTTCCGAGTCAGTCTTTGATACACTTCCTGACTTCCAGTTGATGGCACAGGCTTATGGCATCAAAAACTATAAATTTGATAATCCAGAGACGATAGAGAAGGATCTAGAAGTCATTCTGGAGGATGTGCCCATGTTTATCGAGGTGGATATTTCTCGTAAGGAACAGGTCTTACCGATGGTACCAGCTGGTAAGAGCAATCATGAGATGTTGGGGGTGAAGTTCCATGCGTAGAATGTTAACAGCTAGATTGCAAAACCGTTCAGGAGTTTTGAATCGTTTTACAGGTGTCCTTTCTCGTCGTCAAGTCAATATTGAGAGTATCTCAGTTGGTGCGACAGAGAATCCCAATGTATCTCGCATCACCATTATTATTGATGTAGCTTCTCATGATGAAGTAGAGCAAATCATTAAACAGCTCAATCGTCAGATTGATGTGATTCGCATTCGAGATATCACAGATAAACCACACTTGGAAAGAGAAGTTATCTTGGTAAAAGTATCTGCTCCTGCTGAGAAGCGTGCAGAAATCTTGGCCATTATCCAACCTTTCCGTGCAACGGTAGTAGATGTGGCTCCAAGCTCAATCACCATCCAGATGACGGGAAATGCTGAAAAGAGTGAAGCTTTATTGCGAGTGATTCGACCATACGGCATTAAAAATATCGCTCGTACGGGTGCAACTGGATTTACCCGCGACTAATACTTTTTGATTTTCAATGAGTATAAAAAATAACTTAAATTTGTTAAACCAGCCTATAAGGCAATAAAAATAGAAAAGAGAGAAAAACTATGGCAGTTCAAATGGAATACGAAAAAGATGTTAAAGTAGCAGCGCTTGACGGTAAAAAAATCGCCGTAATCGGTTATGGTTCACAAGGACATGCGCATGCGCAAAACTTGCGTGATTCAGGTCGTGATGTCATCATCGGTGTGCGTCCAGGTAAATCTTTTGACAAAGCAAAAGAAGATGGATTTGACACTTACACAGTAGCAGAAGCAACTAAATTGGCTGACGTTATCATGATCTTGGCACCAGACGAAATCCAACAAGAATTGTACGAAGCAGAAATCGCTCCAAACTTGGAAGCTGGAAATGCAGTTGGATTTGCTCATGGTTTCAATATCCACTTTGAATTTATCAAAGTTCCTGCAGATGTAGATGTCTTCATGTGTGCTCCTAAAGGACCAGGACACTTGGTACGTCGTACTTACGAAGAAGGATTTGGTGTTCCAGCTCTTTACGCAGTTTACCAAGATGCAACAGGAAATGCTAAAAACATTGCTATGGACTGGTGTAAAGGTGTTGGGGCAGCTCGTGTTGGTTTGCTTGAAACAACTTACAAAGAAGAAACTGAAGAAGATCTCTTTGGTGAACAAGCTGTACTTTGTGGTGGTTTGACCGCCCTTATCGAAGCAGGTTTTGAAGTCTTGACAGAAGCAGGCTATGCCCCAGAATTGGCTTACTTTGAAGTTCTTCACGAAATGAAATTGATCGTTGACTTGATCTATGAAGGTGGATTCAAGAAAATGCGTCAATCTATTTCAAACACTGCTGAATACGGTGACTATGTATCAGGTCCACGTGTGATTACTGAGCAAGTTAAAGAAAACATGAAAGCTGTTTTGGCAGATATCCAAAATGGTAAATTTGCAAATGACTTTGTGAATGACTACAAGGCTGGTCGTCCAAAATTAACTGCTTACCGTGAACAAGCAGCTAACCTTGAAATTGAAAAAGTTGGTGCAGAATTGCGTAAAGCAATGCCTTTCGTTGGTAAAAACGACGACGACGCATTCAAAATCTACAATTAATTCTTGTAAAGAGAGACAGAAGGCGAGTTGGGGGTACCTAACTCGTTTTTTATCTTGAAAAGTACTTGAGGAGGAGACAATGCTAAGTGCAAAAGATGTGGTGAAAGCCCACAAAGTTTTGAGTGGTGTAGTAGTTGATACACCACTAGAATATGATCATTATTTATCAGAAAAATACCAAGCAAAGATTTATCTCAAAAAGGAGAATGCGCAACGAGTTCGCTCTTTTAAAATTCGTGGAGCCTATTATGCCATTTCTCAACTGTCAAAAGAAGAACGCGAGCGTGGTGTAGTCTGTGCCTCTGCGGGAAATCATGCCCAAGGTGTCGCCTATACTTGTAATGAGATGAAGATTCCTGCAACGATCTTTATGCCCATCACAACACCGCAACAAAAGATTGGGCAGGTTCGCTTTTTCGGTGGAGAGTTTGTGACAATCAAGTTGGTTGGGGATACCTTTGATGCTTCTGCTAAGGCAGCACAAGAATTTACATTGACAGAAAACCGCACCTTCATCGATCCTTTTGATGATGCGCATGTTCAGGCTGGTCAAGGGACTGTAGCCTATGAAATTCTTGAAGAAGCCCGTAAAGAGTCTATTGATTTTGATACAGTACTTGTACCAGTAGGTGGTGGCGGATTGATTGCCGGTGTTTCTACTTATATTAAGGAAACCAACCCGACTATTGAAGTGATCGGGGTAGAAGCTAATGGTGCTCGCTCTATGAAAGCTGCCTTTGAAGCTGGGGGACCAGTTAAACTCAAAGAAATTGATAAGTTCGCTGATGGGATAGCCGTACAGAAGGTTGGACAATTAACCTATGAAGCGACTCGTAAGAATGTTGAAACGCTGATTGGGGTGGACGAGGGATTGATTTCCGAAACCTTGATTGATCTTTATTCCAAACAAGGTATTGTAGCAGAACCAGCCGGAGCTGCCAGTGTTGCAGCCTTGGAAGTTTTATCAGACTATATCAAAGGCAAGACGATTTGTTGTATCATTTCTGGAGGAAATAACGATATCAACCGTATGCCGGAGATGGAAGAACGTGCCTTGATTTACGATGGAATCAAGCATTACTTTGTAGTGAATTTTCCACAACGTCCTGGAGCTCTCCGAGAGTTTGTAAATGATATTTTAGGGCCAAATGATGACATCACTCGTTTTGAATATATCAAACGAGCAAGCAAGGGGACAGGTCCTGTATTGATTGGGGTAGCTCTTGCCAATAAGCATGATTATGCTGGCTTGATTCATCGAATGGAAAAGTTTGACCCATCTTATATTAATTTGAATGGGAACGAAACGTTGTATAATATGCTAGTTTAAGCTAAAATAAAATTATTATCATATTATTTGCGTAATGGTAATGATGGTGCTATAATGAGGGTGACGAAAGGGGGAGATTCCCATGGTTTTACAAATTTTACTTGTTTTATTGTTTTTAGTGGTGATTGCATCAGTGATTATGGTTAGTTCTGTGTATGTGGTTCGACAACAATCTGTCGCTATCATAGAACGCTTTGGTAAATACCAAAAGTTGAGCAATAGTGGTATTCATTTACGAGCTCCTTTTGGGATTGATAGGATTGCAGCAAGAGTTCAACTACGCTTGTTGCAAAGTGAGATTGTTGTAGAGACAAAGACGCAAGATAATGTATTTGTAACGATGAATGTGGCAACTCAGTATCGAGTGAATGAAAATAATGTCACAGATGCTTATTATAAATTGATGCGTCCAGAAGCCCAGATTAAATCCTATATAGAAGATGCTTTGCGTTCATCTGTACCAAAGCTAACCCTAGATGAGTTGTTTGAGAAGAAGGATGAAATCGCCTTAGAAGTTCAAAAACAAGTGGCTGAAGAAATGTCTACATATGGGTATATCATTGTCAAAACGCTGATTACTAAGGTTGAACCTGATGCTGAAGTAAAACAATCAATGAATGAAATTAACGCGGCTCAACGTAAGAGAGTTGCGGCGCAAGAGCTTGCTGAAGCAGATAAGATTAAAATCGTGACCGCAGCAGAAGCTGAAGCAGAAAAAGATCGCCTACATGGTGTAGGGATTGCAGAGCAGCGTAAAGCAATTGTTGACGGACTAGCTGATTCTATCCAAGAGTTAAAGGGAGCCAATGTTGAGCTAACTGAAGAACAAATCATGTCTATCCTATTAACGAACCAGTATTTAGATACGTTGAATAATTTTGCAGATAAAGAGGGTAATAATACAATCTTCCTACCAGCAAATCCTAATGGAGTCGAGGACATAAGAACTCATATATTATCGGCTTTAAAAGCCAAATAAAAATATGCAGAATAATATAGTTACGACGAATATATGTTTTTTTATTGACAAACGAAATAAAAACGTATACAATTAAGTATTGTAAAGAATAATTTAGGAGAAGAACATGGCTAAGTCGAACTTTGAAAAAGTAGAAGCAGTTGTTGGCTGGGTTCGTGATAAGAAAATCACAGGCTACCGTATCTCTAAAGAAACGAATGCGCGTGAAATGTCTATCATTGCTCTAGCACAAGGACGCGCAAAAGTTAAAAATATTTCATTTGAAACAGCTCTTGGTTTAATCGATTTCTATGAAAAAAATCATGAAAAATTTGAAGATTAAACTGTGGTCACAGGCAGATTCCTGATTCGAGTCTGCCTTTTCTTTACAATTACAAACTAAAAAGACTGCATTCTTTATGCAGTCTTTGTTTATTAGCTGAGATAGCGTTGAAGAAATTCTTTTGTCCGGTCTTCTTTAGGATTTGTAAAGAGTTCTTCAGGCCTGCCTTCTTCAGCAATGACACCCTTATCCATAAAGATGACACGGTGAGAGACATCGCGAGCGAATTCCATTTCGTGGGTTACGACGATCATGGTCAAGCCTTCTTGAGCCAAATCCTGCATAATTTTGAGGACTTCTCCAACCATTTCAGGGTCAAGAGCAGATGTTGGTTCGTCGAAGAGAATGGCATCAGGATTCATGGAGAGCGCGCGGGCGATAGCCACGCGTTGTTTCTGACCACCTGATAGTTGCTTCGGCTTGGCTTGCCAGTAACGTTCTCCCATGCCAACTTTTTCGAGATTCTCTTTGGCAATTTTTTCAGCTTCAGAGTGGTCGCGTTTGAGTACAGTCGTTTGGGCAACAATCGTATTTTCAAGGACATTCAGATTTTCAAAGAGATTGAAAGATTGGAAAACCATACCGAGTTTTTCACGATAATGGGTGAGGTTATAGCCTTTTTCTAAGACATTTTCTCCTCGATAGAGAATCTCTCCCTCTGTAGGTGTTTCGAGTAAATTAATTGAACGAAGGAAGGTTGATTTTCCGCTTCCAGAGCTCCCGATGATGGAAATAACCTCTCCTTTATGGACGGTGAGAGAAATGTCTTTTAGCACTTCGTTTTGCCCATAGGATTTTTTGAGGTGTTTGATTTCAAGGATTGCTTGTGTCATTTTTTCAAATCCTCCGTTTGCATTTGGTTAGCACCTGTAGTGTAAGTATCCATGTCCATACGACGTTCGATGAAGCGTAGGATACGGGTCACAGTAAAGGTGAGGACAAAGTAAATCACGGCGATGATGGTAAAGGTCTGGAAGTATTGATAAGTTTGTGTTGCTACAGTATTTCCTGAGAAATAAAGCTCAACAACTGAAATAACGTTCAATACAGAGGTATCTTTGATATTGATGACAAACTCATTACCAGTAGCAGGTAGAATATTACGGACAACCTGAGGTAGGACAATCTTACGCATGGTTTGATTGTGGGTCATACCAAGAGCAGTTGCAGCTTCAAACTGTCCTTTGTCAACTGCTAGAATACCACCACGGACGATTTCAGTCATGTAGGCACCTGTGTTGATTGAGACGATGAAGATAGCGGCTAGTGTGCGGTCAAGATTGATACCGAAAGCTTGGGCAGTTCCATAGTAGATAACCATGGATTGAACAATCATTGGTGTACCACGGAAGATCTCGATATAGACATTGAGAATCCAACCGACTAGTTTCTGTAGGGTGTACATTGCCTTGTTCTCAGATAGTGGAGCGGTACGGAAGACCCCGATTGCAAGTCCGATAAGGAGACCTGTGATGGTTCCGATAATGGAGATTAGGAGTGTGATACCAGCACCACGCAAGAGTTGTTGCCAGTTTTCAGAAAGTATCTTAGCGACTTGGCTAAAGAAACTACTTTCTTCCTCTGTTGTTGTAGACTCCACAGGTTGCTCTTTGATCATACGATCCATGAGGGCTACTTGCTCATCCTTTGAGATGGTTTCGATGCTCGCATTGATTTGGCTGATGCGGCTGTCATCTTTACGAAGTCCAATGGCAATAGCTGTATCTTCTTCGCCAGTTTTGAAACCTGGTTGAGGTTGGATCATTTTGAACTTAGCGTTAGCAGACTCAGCGGTCATTGCTTCAGGTCGTTCAGAAACATAGGCATCAATAACACCGGCCTCCAGAGCTTGACGCATCTGAGCAAAGTCGCCCATAGCTGTTTCTTTTTTGGCACCTGGAATTTGGGAAATCAGGTCATAAAGATAAACACCTTGTTGAGACGTGATTTTTGCTCCGCTAAAGTCTTCCAAAGATTTGGCATTCGCATAGGCAGAGTCCTTTTTGACCAATAGAACCGGTTCGCTAGTATAGTAACTGCTTGAAAAAGCAATTTCTTGTTTGCGTTCAGCAGTTGGGCTCATACCGGCAATGATCATATCAATTTTGCCAGAAGTAAGGGCTGGAACAAGTCCTTCCCATTTGGTTTTTACAACCAAAGGTTCTTTGCCTAAGTCTTTGGCAATCTTTTTAGCGATTTGGACATCGTAGCCATTGGCATATTGGTTGGTACCGTCAATTTTGACAGCGCCGTTACTATCGTCGTCTTGAGTCCAGTTGAAGGGAGCGTAAGCTGCCTCCATCCCGATGCGTAAATATTCGTCGGCTTGGACTTGGCTAACTAGTCCTAAGGTAAGGGCTAGGCTAGCAAGGATAGATAAGCATAATTTTTTCATGTTTTCTCCTATTTCTAGTCTAAAAATGACTCTCTCTATTGTATCTAAAAATAGTGAGATTTTCAATACAAGTAAGCCTTTACTTATAAAAAATGATATAATGGTAAAAAGATTGAAAGGGAACCGATTATGAAAAAAAGATGGCTGTTGGCTTTGGTATTTACTTATTTATTATTTATACCGAGCCTGGTTTTTGCAGTAGACTTTGATATCTTATCCTATCAGGGGGATTTGAATATTCATGCAGATAATACTGCAATTTTTAAGGAAACAATTACCTACCGCTTTGGAGATGATTACAATGGTCAGTTAGTTGGGCTCGGAAAAGCTGGGAAAATGCCGGAAGGATTTGACATTGATCCCGACCCGACCGTTCAGGTCTCTAAAAATGGAAGAATTGTTCAAAATGTTTCCTTCTATACTATGGAGGAAGAGGACGGCTACAAGGTAAAAATTTACAATGCTGGATATGCCGGAGATACTGTTCGGGTAACGGTTACCTGGAAACTAACAAACCTTCTCTTCTTATATAAGGATATCGCAGAGCTAAATTGGCAACCCTTGACCGATAGTACTGGAGACATCAAAGAGATTGAGTTTAAGATTAGCTCTGATACCCCAGCAGAGAAACTCTATTTTCATGCAGGACAACTCCTAAGGGACTCTAGTGTTGAAAAAGTAAATAATCTCTATCATGTCAAAATGAAAGACCTTCCTAGAAAGCGACAGATCGAATTACACGCATACTGGCCTAGAAGTGCTTTTGCAGGAGCTCCAGATCAAGGGTTAGAGGAAGAACGTTTAACCGATTTTAACCGGATTGAAAGCAATATAGCAACAGAAAAAGCGCAAAGTGAGATTTTGATGAAATGGGTATTCCCCGTCATTTTTATGAGTCTCTTACTTCTAGTTCCTATCTTCTATAGGATGTTTCGTCAGAGTACAAGCATTAAAAAGGTCTTTCCAAAAGATCATCGACTCTACGAACCACCGATGGATTTGCCTCCAATGGTTTTAGCAGAAGCAGTGTATTCAACGTCCTTAGAGGAAGTCAATCCCCTAAACAAATCAGGGTTTGGCAAATTTACTTTTGAACGTTTGATTCAGGCAACCTTGTTGGATTTAGTAGATCGAGGTCATTTATCTATTTTCCAAGGGGATGAAGAACCTTATGTGCGCATTATCAGTGAAAAGGGTTTGTCCAATTTTGAGAAGGAATGTCTGCGCATGACTTTGTCAAATAAGAAAGAATTGGCTATTTCAGAGCTCTTCCCTGATTACCAAGTTTCATCTTCCCTTTACCGTGGTGCCAAAGAGTCAGATGAAAAACATATCCGAGAAACAGGCTCGCGTCTCAAACGCTCCTTTGAAGGAAGACTTCAACGCATTCAGTCTTGTGTCAAGGATAAGGTCCATGTACTTCGTATCCCAAGCTACTATCGTCCCTTGACAAGTGAGGAACGCCGCCTTGCTCTCGGGATGCGGGTCTGTTCAGCCATAACAGCTCTAGGTGGACTGCTATTCTTTTACTATAGCTGGCAAACACATGGTTTCTTTTCGATCCCATTTCTACTCTTAGGATTGACAGGATTAGGGGCTAGTTTCTGGGTTTATCTTGCCACGCGAGGAGCCTATCGCGATGGAGTTCTAACTGAGGAAGGAGCAGAAATCTTCTATCTCTGGACGAGTTTTGAAAATATGCTTCGCGACATTGCTCATCTAGATCAGGCCGAGCTAGAGAGCATCGTCCTTTGGAACCGTCTACTGGTCTATGCGACTCTCTTTGGTTATGCCAAGAAGGTGAGTAAGTTAATGAAAGTTCGCCATATTCAGCTTGAAAATCCAGATTTGAATCTTTATGTAGCCTATGGTTGGCACTCACAGTTCTACTCCTCAACTGCACAAATCAAGCAATATACTGCTGTCGCAAATACAGCTAGCAATTACTCTGTATCTTCTGGAAGTGGTTCTTCAGGTGGAGGATTCTCAGGAGGCGGAGGCGGTGGTAGCATCGGTGCCTTCTAAAAAATCTATCGCAATATCCGAAATTATGCTATAATAGAGGACAGAAAAAGGAGTAATGTATGTATTTTATTGAAATTTTGAAGTCAATCTTTTTTGGGATTGTTGAAGGAATTACAGAATGGTTGCCCATTTCAAGTACTGGCCACTTGATCTTGGTTGAAGAATTTGTACAATACAAGGACCAGAATGAAGCCTTCATGTCCATGTTTAATGTTGTCATCCAGCTTGGTGCCATTTTAGCAGTTATGGTCATTTACTTTAACAAGCTTAATCCTTTCAAACCTGGTAAAACTAAGGTAGAAGTTCGTAGAACTTGGCAGTTGTGGTCAAAAGTCTTTGTTGCGACCTTGCCTTTGCTATTGGTTTTTAAACTAGATGATTGGTTTGATGCTAACTTCCATAACATGGTTTCAGTTGCGATTATGTTGATTATCTATGGTGTTGCCTTTATCTACCTTGAAAAACGAAATAAGGCGCAAGCCATTGAACCAACAGTAACAGAGCTAGACAAGTTACCTTATAAAACAGCCCTTTACATTGGGCTCTTCCAAGTCCTCGCCCTCTTTCCAGGAACGAGCCGTTCAGGTGCGACGATTGTTGGTGGTTTGTTGAATGGAACAAGCCGCTCAGTCGTAACAGAGTTTACCTTCTATCTCGGAATTCCTGTTATGTTCGGAGCCAGTGCTTTAAAGATTTTCAAATTTATTAAAGCAGGTCAACTCTTGAGTTTTGGACAACTGTTCTTGCTCTTGGTAGCTATGGGTGTTGCCTTTGCGGTCAGCATGGTTGCTATTCGTTTCTTGACCAGCTATGTGAAGAAGCACGACTTTACACTCTTTGGTAAATACCGTATTGTACTCGGTAGTGTCTTGTTGCTCTATAGTTTTGTGCGTTTGTTTGTATAAGAAAAAAGCTTGAGGGAAGTTTCCTTCAAGCTTTTTAAAATCCTGTCACCGTAATTCCTAGTAAACGGATACCTTTTTCTTTTTCAGCTAGCTCTTCGTAGAGTTGAAGGGCGGTTTGAGAAATCTGACTAGCGTCCTGTGTAGCTTGTGGGAGGCTTTTTCGTCTAGTCAGAGTGGAGAAGTCAGCATATCGTATTTTTAGGATAATGATTTTTCCAGCTTTGTCCTGCTTGCTGAGATTGTGAGCTACCTTTTCGGAGAGAAGAGTCAGCTCTTTTTTGATATCTTCTTCATCCTGGAGAATCTTACTATAGGTTTTCTCCTTCCCGATTGATTTGCGGATGCGATTGGACTTGACTGGAGAATTGTGAATACCACGAGCCTTTCGATAAAGATCATAACCAAGTCTGCCAAAGCGATCGATTAAAGTAACTTCTGAGACATCCAATAAGTCTGCACCAGTATAAATGCCCATTTCATGAAGCTTTTCTACTGTCTTCTTTCCTACACCATGAAATTTAGCAATGTCCATTTGTTTGAGAAAGTCTTGGGCTTTGTCAGGTAGAATCACTGTCAAACCATGTGGCTTCTGATAATCACTGGCCATTTTAGCTAGAAATTTATTGTAGGAAACGCCTGCAGAAGCGGTCAGGTGTAGTTCCTGCCAGATATCCTCTTGGATGAGGCGGGCTATTTTGACGGCTGACTTGATACCGAGTTTATTTTCCGTCACATCTAAGTATGCCTCGTCGATACTCATAGGTTCAATCAAATCAGTGTAGCGTTTAAAAATAGCTCGAATCTCAAGTCCCACAGTCTTATACTTTTCATAATTTCCAGAGATAAAGACAGCTTGGGGACAGCGCTCATAAGCTTCTTTAGAACTCATGGCTGAATGAACACCAAAAACTCGTGCCTCGTAGCTACAGGTAGAAACGACACCTCGACCACCTGTTTGTCTGGGATCACTTCCGATGATAACAGGTTTGCCCTTTAACTTGGGATTATCTCTGATTTCCACCGCAGCAAAAAAGGCATCCATGTCGATATGGATGATTTTTCTGGACAGATCATTTATCAATGGAAATATGAGCATTCCAATCCCTTTCTAGTGTCATTTTCTATTTATTATACCCTTTTTTCTGAAAAAATGGGAAAGTTCAACCTGACTTTCAAAAATATAATACAGATAAGAACAAAAAAGAGACTGTATTATAAAAGAAAGCGTCTAAAATGCCGATTTTCTCTTGTTGAAATCGGTTACTGTATGGTATACTTGTCTCAAGAATGTAACAGATGACTGTTACTAGAAAAAAGAGGACATTAACATGGTTGTTAAGACAGTTGTTGAAGCACAAGACATTTTTGATAAAGCTTGGGAAGGCTTCAAAGGCGTAGATTGGAAAGAAAAAGCAAGTATTTCTCGCTTTGTTCAAGCTAACTACACACCTTATGATGGAGATGAAAGTTTCCTTGCTGGACCAACAGAACGTTCACTCCACATCAAAAAAATCGTAGAAGAAACAAAAGCACACTACGAAGAAACTCGTTTCCCAATGGACACTCGTCCAACATCTATTGCTGATATTCCTGCTGGATTTATCGACAAAGAAAATGAAGTTATCTTCGGTATCCAAAACGATGAACTCTTCAAATTGAACTTCATGCCAAAAGGTGGTATCCGTATGGCTGAAACTACTTTGAAGGAAAATGGATATGAACCAGATCCAGCTGTTCACGAAATCTTCACTAAATACGTAACAACAGTTAACGACGGTATCTTCCGTGCCTACACTTCAAACATTCGTCGCGCTCGTCACGCTCACACTGTAACTGGTCTTCCAGATGCCTACTCACGTGGACGTATCATCGGTGTTTACGCACGTCTTGCTCTTTACGGTGCAGACTACTTGATGCAAGAAAAAGTAAACGACTGGAATGCGATCAAAGAAATTGATGAAGAAACAATCCGTCTTCGTGAAGAAGTAAACCTTCAATACCAAGCATTGCAACAAGTTGTTCGCTTGGGTGACCTTTACGGAGTTGATGTCCGCAAACCAGCGATGAACACGAAAGAAGCAATCCAATGGGTTAACATCGCCTTCATGGCTGTCTGCCGTGTTATTAACGGTGCTGCTACATCTCTAGGACGTGTGCCAATCGTATTGGATATCTTTGCAGAACGTGACCTTGCTCGTGGTACATTTACTGAATCAGAAATCCAAGAGTTCGTTGATGATTTCGTTATGAAACTTCGTACAGTTAAATTTGCTCGTACAAAAGCTTATGACCAATTGTACTCAGGTGACCCAACCTTCATCACAACTTCTATGGCTGGTATGGGTAACGATGGTCGTCACCGTGTTACTAAGATGGACTACCGTTTCTTGAACACTCTTGACAACATCGGTAACTCTCCAGAGCCAAACTTGACAGTTCTTTGGACTGACAAATTGCCATACAACTTCCGTCGCTACTGTATGCACATGAGCCACAAACACTCTTCTATCCAATATGAAGGTGTAACAACAATGGCTAAAGACGGATACGGAGAAATGAGCTGTATCTCATGCTGTGTGTCACCACTTGACCCAGAAAACGAAGATCAACGTCACAACATCCAGTACTTCGGTGCTCGTGTAAACGTTCTTAAAGCCCTTCTTACTGGTTTGAACGGTGGTTACGACGATGTTCACAAAGACTACAAGGTATTTGACATCGATCCTATCCGTGACGAAGTTCTTGAATTCGAATCAGTTAAAGCCAACTTCGAAAAATCTCTTGACTGGTTGACTGACACTTACGTAGATGCTTTGAACATCATCCACTACATGACTGACAAGTACAACTACGAAGCTGTTCAAATGGCCTTCTTGCCAACTAAACAACGCGCTAACATGGGATTCGGTATCTGTGGATTTGCAAACACAGTTGATACATTGTCAGCTATCAAGTACGCTACAGTTAAACCAATCCGTGATGAAAATGGCTACATCTACGATTACGAAACAATCGGTGAATACCCACGTTGGGGTGAAGATGACCCACGTTCAAACGAATTGGCAGAATGGTTGATCGAAGCTTACACAACTCGTCTACGTAGCCACAAGCTTTATAAAGACGCAGAAGCTACAGTATCTCTTTTGACAATCACATCTAACGTTGCTTACTCTAAACAAACTGGTAACTCACCAGTCCACAAAGGTGTATACCTCAACGAAGATGGTTCTGTGAACTTGTCTAAACTTGAATTCTTCTCACCAGGTGCGAACCCATCTAACAAAGCTAAAGGTGGATGGTTGCAAAACTTAAACTCACTTGCTAGCCTTGACTTTGGTTACGCAGCTGACGGTATTTCATTGACAACTCAAGTTTCACCTCGTGCTCTTGGTAAGACTCGTGACGAACAAGTGGATAACTTGGTAACAATCCTTGATGGTTACTTCGAAAACGGTGGACAACACGTTAACTTGAACGTTATGGACTTGAACGATGTTTACGAAAAGATCATGTCAGGTGAAGACGTTATCGTACGTATCTCTGGATACTGTGTAAACACTAAATACCTCACTCCAGAACAAAAAACTGAATTGACACAACGTGTCTTCCACGAAGTTCTTTCAATGGATGATGCATTGAGCTAAGATTCAATTAGAATAATAAGAAAGCCAGTCAAAATGACTGGCTTTTTTCTATATCTAAAAGATAAATTTTTGACATATCATATGAAAAATACTGAGAGACTTTGTTCATTATGATGACAATGTGTTGAAATTTAAAAGAAAAATATAATAAAATCTTATAAAAATATATTTTCTAGTTATTAAACTTGAATAGATTGTATTGAGATGTTATAATACAATAGATAAACTCTAGTTAGTGATAGGGGTTGTCAAAATGGTATGATGTAATCTCCTAGGGAGATTAGAAATAAAAATTTCATATAGAAAAGAGGAGAAAAAATGTCGAAAAGCAAAGCGTTAAACATGCTTTCTAAATTTTCTGCGTTAGCTTTTGCTATTTTAGCTCTAGCATCTGTTTTGGTAGGGATTGTTAAAGCAGATAATCCTGTTTCAAAAGAATTGACACAAGTCATTACAGGTATTGATCTGTTAGATGCTTCAGATACTAAGCAAAATGTGAGTTCAGAAGGAGATTTCTCGCTTCGTACGAATTTAGCATATAAGCTTCGCGTGACCTTTGATCTCAAACAGTATAATGAACATTTGAATAATGGAGATTATTTTACCTTTGATATACCTGCTCCTATGGCAGTTTATGAAGGGAGTCAGGATTTAATTGATCCGACAACAAAAGTTACTATTGGAGAAGCAGAAGTGACTTCAAATGGTACTGATCAAGGTGGGAAAGCAAAAATCACCTTAAAAAACTTGGATAAATATCTAGAGAAAACTGGTGGAGATAAGGTAAAGGATGTGTCAGGGAATTTTTCTGTTACTTTTAGATTCTTAAAGGATCAGAATAAAACCCGCATTAATTTTAATTCATCCTCATTGAAGCAAGAAGTGACTCACATTTATTCATCAAAAACAATCGATGGTCCCAAAGTTGGTACTGAAAATTATGCTAAAATTGGGGGTCGTGCTGCCCTTGAAAATTGGAACTCTCCAAAACTGGCTGAGATTGGTTCGGTTAGCAAGGGAGATGCATGGTCTACCTGGCGTGTACGTGTAAATACAGAGAAACAAGACTTAGGACAAAATATTGTATTACATGATACTATACCAAATGATGATACTAGTTACACTCCTGCACAGTATATTCCTGAGACTCTAAAAGTGTATAAGGCAAATATCACTGTTGGGACTTCTGCTGTTCCAGATGATGCAGTTTTGTTAACTGAGGGACAAGACTATACCGTTTCGTGGAACGAAAACTATACTTCATTTGATATCATTTTTAAAGATGGAACGACCTCTTATATAGTCTCTTATAACACAACAACTCCTAATGATGGAAGTAAAGTAGGAAATAGGGTTGCTCTGTCATTGGCTGACGGGACTAAATTAGCACAGAATACAAGTCGTCCGGGAGCACTTGATATGACAGCTGAGGCGACATCTTTGATTTCTGGTACGATTGTAGCATCTACTGCTTACCAAATTAAGATTCATAAGACTGATGCCTTCACTCTTGCTCCGGTTTCGGGTGCGGTATATACTGTGACAGCAGCAGATGATGCAAGTGAAACAACAGAAGTGACTACGAATGAAAAAGGAGTAGCGCTTACGAAAACTTATGATCAGAAATGGGAAGGTAAAACGTTTAAGATCAAAGAGAAGACTGCTCCAGCAGGTTATAAACTAGATGAAAAAGAGTATACAGTCAAACTCGGTGCTGCGGGTTCTACTATTCATCTTAAAGACGAACCTGTTCCAGCTGTATTCAATGTGACGGCTAAGAAAGTAGTAGAAGGACGTACAGATAAACTTCCAAAAGCAGATGAGTTTACCTTTAACCTGTTTACTGCAGAGAACTTGAAGGATCCTGTAGCTACAGCAAAATCAAAAGCTGATGGGACTATTACCTTTGAGAATCTCCAAGTAAAAGGTGCGGGAACTTATCACTACATCATCAAAGAAGACACTTCAACAGCAGTTGCAGGCGTTGCATTTGATACAGAAGCCAAGGAAGTTACTGTAGCAGCAACTTTCCAAAGTGGAGTTTTAACAGCAACTGTCACATCTGCAGAACCAACTTTCACTAACACCTATAAAGCAACTCCAGCTAAAGAAACTATCACAGCTAAGAAAGTCTTGAATGGTAAAAAACTTGAAGCTGATAAATACGAGTTTGAACTTAAAGAAAAAGAAAGTGACAAAGTCGTTGCGACAGCTAAAAACGCTGCAGACGGTACTGTGACTTTCAAAGAAATTGAGTATGCAGCAGCAGGTGAATACACTTACACTATCACTGAAAAAGCAGGTAGCGAAGCAGGTGTGACATACGACACTGCTACACATGAAGTGACAGTAAACGTTACAGATGACGGCCAAGGTCAACTTGTTGCAGCTGTTACA
>NZ_KV818053.1:667-109970 GCF_001814835.1 Streptococcus sp. HMSC072D07 | reverse complement strand
GCAGCTGTTACAGGTAACAACCCAACCTTCACAAACACATATAAAGCAGCTCCAGCTAAAATTGCTATTGAAGCTAAAAAAGTTTTGAATGGTAAAGAGCTGGAGATAGATGAGTTTGAGTTTGAACTGAAAGAGGGTGACAAGGTTGTTGCGACAGCAAAGAATACTGCTGGCGGATTGATTCGTTTTTCTGAAATTAGCTATTCAACAGCAGGAGTATATAACTACACTATTACAGAAAAGGTTGGCAATAAACTTGGTGTAACTTATGATAAAACAGAACATCCAGCAACTGTAGAAGTGAAAGATAATGGCGAAGGTCAACTTGTCGCGACAGTTACAAGTGAAACACCAGTTTTCGTTAATGACTATAAAGCGGAACCTGCACAGGCTACAATCAAAGCTAAGAAAGTCTTGAAAGGTAAAGCGCTTGAAGCTGATGCTTACACATTTGAACTGAAAGAAGGTTCAGACCTTGTAGCTACGGCTAAGAATACTGCCTCAGGAGAAGTTGTCTTCAACGTCACTTTCTCAGCAGCAGGCGATTACGTTTACACTATTACTGAAAAAGCTGGTGACGATAAAACAATCACTTATGATCAAAATGCGTATGAAGTGTTCGTCACTGTTGCGGATGATGGTAAAGGCCAATTGGTTGCGACTGTAGAAGATGCGGATACAGAACGTGTCTTCACAAACACTTATACAGCACCAGCTCCAACAGCTACATCGGCAACACTTGAATTTACGAAAGAATTGACTGGTCGTACTTTGGTTGATGGTGAGTTCCAATTTGAATTGTACAAAGATGGACAAAAAATTGATACAAAAACAAACCAAGGTGGAAAAGTAACATTTAATGCAATCAACTATGATGCAGAAGGTGAGTATACTTATACTGTAAAAGAAGTGAATGCTGGAGCAACTGGTATTACTTATGATACAGAAAAGACTGCGGTGGTAAAAGTAACCAAAGATGCAGCAACCAACGCTTTGAAGGCAGCTGTTGAATATCCAGCAGGTAGTGTCTTCAAGAATAGCTTCAAAGCACCAGCGGTAGAAGCTACGATTGAAGCAACTAAGAAACTTGAAGGTAAAGAACTTGCGGCTGATGCTTATACTTTCGAATTGAAAGAGAAAGGCGCCGTTGTAGCTACAGCTAAGAATACTGCCGAAGGTAAAGTAGACTTTGTTCGTTCATTCGAAGAAGCAGGTACTCATACTTATACCTTGGTTGAAAAAGTTGGTACTGAAGAGGGTATTGAATACGATAAGACTGAGCATACCGTAACAGTCACTGTAGTTGCGGATGATCAAGGTCTCTTGACTGCAAAGGTTTCGTATGCCGATGGTAAAGAAGTTGTATTTACAAATAAATACACTGTTCCAACACCAACACCAGAACCAAATCCAAATCCAGCTCCAAATAATCCAGGAACAACGCCAGATCCAGCACCAACACCAGATCCAACGCCAAATAATCCAGGAACAAATCCAACTCCAGGAACAGAACCAACTGATCCAGGACAAAAAGAGGATCCAAAACCAACACCTCCAGCTACGGAGACTAAAGGTAAAGCTGAACTTCCAAACACAGGGGAAGCAACCTCTATCCTTTCTGCGCTTGGATTTGTAGTCTTGGCATTGAGCGGATTGGTATTCTTCGTAAAACGCAAAGCTTAAGCTTTTGTAGAAGAAACATGAAACTTGGTAAGTGAGAATATTTCTTCTCTCTTAAACTTGATAGAGAAAGTCTCTAGAAAATTCGTTTTCTAGGGGCTTTTTTTGTACTTCAAAAAATTTTTTTAAAAAATAGTCAAATTTGGTCAAAAAACTATTGACTTTTACTGACTAATGTGATATAGTAGGAACATAAGGAAAATGAATTCCTTAGAAAACTTCATTTTCAATGATTCTATTTATTGAAAATGTATGATAGATACCCTAGAAAGGGGTGGGGCCTATGTTAAATCTAACAGATTTTGAAAAGAAGATGATAAAAGGCTTATTTAAGAAAGAAAAACCAGAAATTATACGTAGGGTAGCTAGTTAGCTAGTCTAAAATTTTTAAAACAAAGGTCAAAGATAGTCAATATCAGAGATCGCAAATAATTAAGAATAAACGAGGTAAAGAATATGAACAACAACTTTAATAACTTTAACAACATGGATGATTTATTTAACCAATTGATGGGTGGTATGCGAGGATATAGTTCTGAAAATCGTCGCTACTTGATTAATGGACGTGAAGTGACACCTGAGGAATTTGCTCAGTATCGTGCAACTGGTCAATTGCCAGGAAATGCAGAATCTGATGTGCAAATGCAACAACAGGCTTCAGGTATGAAACAAGACGGTGTCCTTGCTAAACTAGGTCGTAACTTGACCGCAGAAGCTCGTGAGGGCAAGCTGGATCCTGTTATCGGACGAAACAAGGAAATTCAAGAAACATCTGAAATCCTCTCACGTCGTACGAAAAATAATCCTGTTCTAGTCGGAGATGCAGGTGTTGGTAAGACAGCCGTTGTCGAAGGCCTAGCACAAGCGATTGTGAACGGAGATGTTCCAGCTGCCATCAAGAACAAGGAAATTATTTCTATTGATATCTCAGGTCTTGAGGCTGGTACTCAATACCGTGGCAGCTTTGAAGAAAACGTTCAAAATCTAGTCAATGAAGTGAAAGAAGCAGGGAATATTATCCTCTTCTTTGATGAAATTCACCAAATCCTTGGTGCTGGTTCAATCGGTGGAGACAGTGGTTCTAAAGGTCTTGCAGATATTCTCAAGCCAGCTCTCTCTCGTGGTGAATTGACCGTTATTGGAGCGACAACTCAAGACGAATACCGTAATACCATCTTGAAAAATGCAGCTCTTGCTCGTCGTTTCAACGAAGTGAAGGTCAATGCTCCTTCAGCAGAGGATACCTTTAAAATTCTTCAAGGAATTCGTGACCTCTATCAACAACACCACAATGTCATCTTGCCAGACGAAGTCTTGAAAGCAGCAGTGGATTATTCTATCCAATACATTCCTCAACGCAGCTTGCCAGATAAGGCTATCGACCTTGTCGATGTAACGGCAGCTCACTTGGCAGCTCAACATCCTGTAACAGATGTTCATGCTGTTGAACGGGAGATTGAGGCAGAAAAAGACAAGCAAGAAAAAGCAGTTGAAGCAGAAGACTTTGAAGCAGCTCTCAATGCTAAAACTCGCATTGCAGAATTAGAGAAAAAAGTCGAAAACCACACAGAAGACATGAAAGTGACTGCCACTGTCAATGATGTGGCCGAGTCCGTAGAGCGTATGACTGGTATCCCAGTTTCTCAAATGGGGGCATCTGATATCGAACGCCTAAAAGATATGGCTCATCGTTTGGAACACAAGGTTATCGGCCAAGATAAGGCAGTAGAAGCAGTGGCTCGTGCTATTCGTCGTAACCGTGCTGGTTTTGATGAAGGCAATCGCCCAATCGGTAGCTTCCTCTTTGTAGGTCCAACTGGGGTTGGTAAGACCGAGCTCGCTAAGCAATTGGCACTGGATATGTTTGGAACTAAGGATGCTATCATTCGTTTGGATATGTCTGAATACAGTGACCGCACAGCTGTATCTAAGTTAATCGGTACAACAGCAGGTTATGTGGGTTATGATGACAATAGCAATACTTTGACAGAACGTGTTCGTCGTAATCCTTACTCTATCATTCTCTTGGACGAAATTGAAAAGGCGGATCCTCAAGTAATCACCCTTCTCCTTCAGGTCTTGGATGACGGTCGTTTGACTGATGGTCAAGGAAATACAGTGAACTTCAAGAACACGGTCATTATCGCGACATCAAATGCTGGATTTGGCTATGAAGCTAACTTGACAGAAGATGCAGATAAACCAGAATTAATGGATCGTTTGAAACCATACTTCCGTCCAGAATTCCTTAACCGCTTTAACGCAGTTATCGAGTTCTCACACTTGAATAAGGAAGACCTTTCTAAGATTGTGGACTTGATGTTGGCTGAAGTCAACCAAACCTTGGCTAAGAAAGACATTGATTTGGAAGTCAGCCAAGCAGCTAAGGACTTTATCACAGAAGAAGGCTATGACGAAGTTATGGGTGTTCGTCCTCTCCGTCGCGTGGTTGAACAACAAATTCGTGATAAGGTGACGGACTTCCACTTGGATCATCTAGATGCTAAACATTTGGAAGCAGATATGGAAGATGGCGTTTTGGTTATTCGTGAAAAAGCCTAACTCAAGATTTTGAGAATAAAAAAAGAAGGAACTAGCTAAAAGCTGGTTCCTTTTTGTGTTTAGATGACATGGCGCTCAAAGGCATCATCTGAGATTCCTTGTTCCAGGATGAGTTTTGCCCATTCTTTAGCAGAAAAGAGGCTGTGGTCCTTGTAGTTTCCGCAAGATTCGATGGTTGTTCCAGGGACATCTTCCCAAGTAGTGGTTTCAGCAATTTCCTTGAGCGAATCCTTGATAACAGCTGCAATTTCAGCACTGGTATGGCGACCCCACATAATCATGTGGAAGCCTGTGCGACAACCAAATGGTGAACAGTCAATCATGCCGTCAATTCGGGTACGGATGAGTTTGGCCAAGAGGTGTTCGATAGTGTGAAGCCCAGCAGTAGGGATAGAGTCTTCATTTGGCTGTACCAAGCGAATATCAAAGTTGGAGATGATGTCTCCCTTTGGCCCCGTTTCTTCCCCAATCAAGCGAACATAAGGTGCTTTAACAATGGTGTGGTCAAGTTCAAAACTTTCAACAATAACTTCTTTTGACATGGTAAATCCTTTCAGTTTTCTTCTTTCATTATATCATAAAGACAGCTCTTAAAACAGAGAGAAAACCTCTCCGATGAAGGAGAGGTTTGAGTTTTTATTTGCGATACAAGCGATCGTATTGGTAGTATGGGTCAAAGGTTACGTTGATGCCTAGTTTGCGAAGGACATTCTTGTCTTCATCGGTCAAGATGATGGTAGAGTGGGCTTCGCTACCTTTTAGATTACCCAGTTCCTTCATTGCACGTGCTGCGTCAGGATTTTCCATAGCTGTAATAGCAAGGGCAATGAGAATTTCATTTGAATGCAGACGCGGATTACGGCTACCTAGATGATTGATTTTAAGACCTTGAATTGGTTTGACGACTTCAGGCTCGATTAGTTTAACTTCTTTAGCGATGTCAGCTGATTTTTTAATAGCATTGATCAAGGCAGCAGCTGTAGGACCAAAGAGTTCAGAGTTTTTACCAGTTACGATTTCCCCATTTGGCAATTCGAGAGCTAGGGCAGGGCCGCCAGTTTCTTCAGCCTTTTGGCGTGCAGCGACAGCAACCTGACGGTCTGCAGGTGTGATACCGAGATCGTTCATGAGAAGTTCAATCTTCTTGACAGCAGTTTCTCCGACTTTTTCAGCTTTAAAATCAAGAACGGTTTGATAGTAGCGACGGATGATTTCTTGTTTTGAAGCTTCGATAGCAGCCTCATTATCTGTAATAGCGAAGCCAACCATGTTGACACCCATGTCTGTTGGTGAAGCGTATGGAGATTCACCGAGAATGCGTTCCAACATACGTTTGAGCACTGGGAAAATTTCGATATCACGGTTGTAATTGACAGTGGTTTCTCCGTAGGTTTGGAGATGGAAGGGGTCAATCATATTGACATCGTCAAGGTCCGCAGTTGCAGCCTCGTAGGCCAAATTGACAGGGTGATGAAGGGGAAGATTCCAAACTGGGAAGGTTTCAAACTTAGCGTAACCAGACTTGATGCCATTGAGTTGGTCGTGGTACATGTTGGACATACAAGTTGCCAATTTTCCAGAACCAGGTCCAGGAGCGGTTACGACAATCAAGTTGCGACTGGTTTTGATGTAGTCGTTTTTCCCCATACCTTCTGGAGAAATGATGTGATCCATATCAGTCGGGTATCCTTTGATTGGATAATGAAGATAGGAATCAATCCCGTTTTTATCTAACTGGTTGCGGAAGGCATCTGCAGCGGGTTGGCCAGCGTATTGTGTGATGACAACCGAACCAACAAAAATTCCCAGCTCATTGAATTTGTCAATCAAACGAAGAACTTCTTGGTCATAAGAAATGCCTAGGTCGCCACGCGCTTTAGAATGCTCGATGTTGCTTGCGTTAATGGCAATCACAACCTCAACCTGCTCTTTCAATTCTTGCAAGAGCTTGATTTTATTGTCAGGCTCATAACCGGGAAGGACTCGAGCAGCGTGGAAATCTTCTAACATTTTCCCGCCAAACTCCAAATAGAGCTTGCCGTCAAATTGGTTAATGCGCTCCAAGATATGGTCGCGTTGTAGATTTAAATATTGTTCAGAACTAAAAGCTTGTTTTTTCATTTTTTTACCTCTGACCTCTATTATATAAAAAAAATGGGAGTTAGGAAACTACGGAGCTAAAAAAGAAATCAAAAAGATTAGGCAAACGCTTGCATAAAGTTTGAAAAAGCGCTATCATAGACTATAGATTATTAAAATAATGAGGTAAACAGATGCAAGAAAAATGGTGGCATAATGCCGTAGTCTATCAAGTCTATCCAAAGAGTTTCATGGATAACAACGGAGATGGGATTGGTGATTTGCCAGGAATTACTAGTAAGTTAGACTATCTAGCCAAGTTAGGAATCACAGCAATTTGGCTTTCTCCCGTTTATGACAGTCCTATGGATGACAATGGTTATGATATTGCTGATTATCAAGCGATTGCAGCTATTTTCGGGACTATGGAGGACATGGACCAACTCATCGCAGAAGCTAAGAAGCGTGGCATTCGAATTATCATGGACTTGGTGGTCAATCATACCTCAGATGAACACGCCTGGTTTGTCGAGGCCTGTGAAAATCCTGACAGCCCCGAGCGAGACTACTATATCTGGCGGGATGAGCCCAATGATTTGGAGTCTATCTTTAGTGGGTCTGCTTGGGAATACGATGAAAAATCAGGTCAATACTATCTTCACTTTTTCAGCAAGAAACAGCCTGATCTCAACTGGGAGAATGAAAAACTGCGCCAGAAAATTTACGAGATGATGAACTTCTGGATTGATAAAGGCATTGGCGGTTTCCGTATGGATGTCATTGACATGATTGGGAAAATTCCTGATGGGAAAGTAGTCAATAACGGTCCTATGCTCCATCCCTATCTCAAGGAAATGAATCAGGCGACCTTTGGAGATAAGGATCTCTTGACAGTAGGGGAGACCTGGGGGGCAACGCCAGAGATTGCCAAATTCTACTCTGATCCAAAGGGACAAGAATTGTCTATGGTCTTCCAGTTTGAACACATCTGTCTTCAATATCAAGAAGGGCAACCTAAGTGGCACTACCAAAAAGAGTTAAATGTAGGGAAGTTGAAAGAAATCTTCAACAAATGGCAGACAGAGTTAGGAGTTGAAGACGGCTGGAATTCCCTCTTCTGGAACAATCATGACCTTCCTCGCATCGTCTCTATCTGGGGAAATGAGCAAGAATACCGTGAAAAATCTGCTAAAGCCTTTGCGATTTTGCTTCATCTCATGAGAGGGACGCCTTATATCTATCAGGGTGAAGAGATTGGAATGACCAACTATCCTTTTGAAACACTGGACCAAGTAGAAGATATTGAATCCCTCAACTATGCGCGTGAAGCTCTTGAAAAAGGTGTTCCGCTCGAGGAAATTATGGACAGTATCCGTGTCATCGGACGTGATAATGCCCGTACCCCGATGCAATGGGACGAGAGCAACAACGCTGGCTTCTCAACAGGTCAACCTTGGTTGGCAGTTAATCCAAACTACGAAGAAATCAACGTTCAAGAAGCACTGGCAAATCCAGATTCTATTTTCTATACCTATCAGAAGTTGGTTCAAATCCGTAAGGAGAACAGCTGGCTGATTCGAGCTGATTTTGAATTGCTTGATACAGCTGACAAGATCTTTGCCTATATCCGTAAGGACGGTGACCGTCGTTTCTTAGTTGTGGCTAACTTGTCCAATGAAAACCAAACCTTTTCAGTAGAAGGAAAAATTAAGTCAATCTTGATTGAAAACACTACTGCTAAAGAAGCAGTTGAAAAACAAACCTTAGCACCATGGGATGCCTTCTGTGTGGAACTAACGGATTAAAATAAGTGAACCTCAAGCATTTGATGCTTGGGGTTCTTTTGTTGAAAAATATATAGAAAAACCTTTAAAAAATATTTGTTAGAATTTTCTAAAAAATCTGGCGAAAGTTCTTGCTTTTATGAAAAAATAGGGTATAATGGTGAAAACACTATCTTTAAGGAGATTACTTATGAAATCGAAAAAGTGGCTCTTAGGAGCAGGTGCTGTTTTGAGTGCAGCCCTACTGTTAACTGCTTGTGGGCAAAGTGAAAAGAAAGCGGATGCTCCCAAGACTTTCTCTTATGTCTACGCTATGGATCCATCTTCTTTGGATTATAGTGTGACGAGCAAGAGCTCAACCTCTGACGTTATAGCAAACGTTGTTGATGGTCTTTTGGAAAATGATAAGTATGGGAACTTAATTCCATCACTTGCAGAAGACTGGTCTGTTTCAAAGGATGGTTTGACTTACACCTACAAACTTCGTAAGGGTGTAAAATGGTATACTTCTGATGGAGAAGAATACGCTGAAGTTAAGGCCAAAGACTTTGTTACTGGGCTTAAACATGCTGCTGACGGAAAATCAGATGGTCTTTCTTTGATTCAGGATTCTATCAAAGGTTTGGCAGAGTATGTTAGTGGTGAGAGCAATGATTTCTCTACCGTAGGAGTTAAGGCTGTTGATGATTACACGGTAGAATACACGCTCAACAAACCAGAAAGTTTCTGGAACTCTAAGGTCACAACTGCAACCATGCTGCCAGTTAATGAAGAATTTTTGAATTCTAAAGGGAGCGACTATGGTGCACCAACCCCATCAGGTATCCTATATAATGGTCCTTATTTCTTGAAATCATTGACTTCAAAATCAGTCATCGAATATGAAAAGAATCCAAACTACTGGGATAAGGACAATGTCAAGATTGACAATATTAAACTAACTTTCTACGATGGATCAGACCAAGAATCTTTGATTCGTAGCTTTACACAAGGTGCCTATACAACAGCTCGTCTCTTCCCAACAAGTTCAAATTTTGAGTCAACTAAACAAGAGTACGGAGATAAGATTGTTTACAGTCCACAAGAAGCGACAAGCTACTACCTCACTGTTAACGTAAACCGCCAATCTTATAATAAAACAGCCAAAACAGACGAGGCTCAAAAAACTTCAACGAAAGAAGCTCTTCTCAACAAGAACTTCCGCCAGGCGCTAAACTTTGCCCTTGACCGTCATTCTTATACTGCTCAGTTGAATGGTGAAGAAGGTGCGAACAAGATTATCCGTAACAGCCTAGTGCCTCATGACTACGTTCAAGTGGGTGAAAAAACCTTTGGAGAGTTGGCACAGGCAGAGCTCGTTTCATATGGAGACCAGTGGAAAGATGTAGCCCTTACAGATGGCAAGGATACGATTTACAGTCCTGAAAAAGCTAAGGCAGCCTTTGCTAAAGCCAAGGAAGAATTGCAAGCCAAGGGTGTTACATTCCCAATCCATTTGGATATCCCCGTTGAACAAACAGATGTAATCGCGGTTCAACAAACCAATTCACTCAAGCAGTCAATCGAATCATCACTTGGTACTGAAAATGTCATTGTCGATGTCCTTCAAATGACCGATAATGAAAAGATGAGCATTACGTCTCAAGCCAAGGTGCCATCTCAAAAAGACTATGATTTGAACGGAACTGGTTGGGGACCAGACTATCAAGACCCAGCTACCTACCTAAACATTCTTGATGCCAAGAAGGGTTCTGCCCTTAAACACTTGGGGATTAAGCGCGGACAAGATCCAGAAGTGATGGCTCAAGTTGGACTGGACGAATACAAGAAACTCTTGGATGACGCTGCAGCTGAAACCAGCGACCTTAATAAGCGTTATGAAAAATATGCTAAAGCTCAAGCTTGGGTGTCAGACAGCTCGCTCTTAATCCCAGTTGCTTCTTCAGGTGGTTCTCCAACGGTTAGCCGTACTGTACCATTTACAAAAGCTTACTCTCAAGTCGGAATCAAGGGAGACCCATTTGTATTCAAAGGATTGGAGTTGCAAAATGACGTTGTGACTGCAAAAGAATACGAAGAAGCCTTCAAGAAATGGCAACAAGAAAAAATCGAGACAAATGCCAAATACCAAAAAGAACTTGAAAAACACGTCAAGTAATCTATAAATAGAAAAGGAAGTTGCAGGAAACTGTGCTCCCTTTTTTGTTTTAGACACCAGTTATCATAAAGGCAGTAACTTTACATTTTTGAATAAATTTGATAAAATATGGTTATGTTATAAAAACTGACATAAAGGAGTGAATGATGATCAAACTGAAAAAAAGACTAATCGGGACAGGTCTTGTCTTAGCGACAGGGATTTTGCTCTCTGCATGTGGACAGTCCAACACAGATACTAGCACTTATTCATCAACATTTAGTGCGAATCCAACAACTTTTAACTATCTCCTAGATTATTATGCAGATAACACTGCCGTTATTACCAATCTTGTAGATGGTTTATTAGAAAATGACAGCTATGGGAACCTCGTACCTGCTCTTGCGGAGGATTGGTCTGTTTCATCAGATGGTTTGACCTATACTTACAAGCTTAGAAAAGATGCCAAGTGGTATACGGCTGATGGTGAGGAATATGCTTCAGTCAAAGCTCAGGATTTTGTCGCTGGGATCAAATATGCCGCTGACAACAAGGGGCAAGCCATGGATCTGATCCAAAATTCAATCAAGGGATTGAATGATTATGTGACGGGTGTGACTAATGACTTTTCAACTGTTGGTGTCAAAGCCTTGGATGATTACACAGTCGAGTACACTTTGACTCGACCAGAACCGTATTGGAATTCAAAGACAACCAATAGTATTCTTTTCCCAGTCAACGAAGAGTTCTTGAAATCAAAGGATAAAGATTTTGGTACCTTGACACCAGACAGCATCCTTTATAACGGTCCATATCTGTTAAAAGATTTCACATCAAAATCTTCGATCGAATATGTGAAGAATCCACACTATTATGACCATGATAAAGTAACCATTGAAAAAGTTAAGTTAGCCTACTTTGATGGGTCAGATCAGGAGATGACCATTCGAAACTTTGAAAGTGGTGCTTACTCGATTGCGGGAGTCTATCCAAATAGTTCGAACTATGCTAAGACAAAAGAAAAATACCAAGACAATATCGTCTATAGCTTACAAGACAAGACATCTTGGTACTTTAACTTTAACGTCAACCGCAAAACCTATAATCATACCGCTAAAACAACAGATGAACAAAAGAAATCAGCTCAAACAGCTATCTTAAATAAAAATTTCCGTCAAGCTATCAACTTTGGTATTGATCGAACAGCCTACTCTGCTCAATCTAACGGTGAAGAAGCAGCGAGCAAAACCCTTCGTAATACTCTGGTTCCCCCAACATTTGTCCAGGTGGGAGATAAGACCTTTGGAGAAGTAACAGCTTCTAAGCTTGTGAACTACGGAACTGAGTGGTCAGGTATCAATTTGGCAGACGCTCAAGATGCCTACTTCAACAAGGAAAAGGCCCAAGCAAAACTTGCAGAAGCTAAAAAGGAATTGGAAGCCCAAGGCGTGACTTTCCCAATCCATTTGGATGTCCCTGTTGATCAGACAAATAAAAATGCGGTCTCTGGTATGAATTCGGTTAAACAAACCCTTGAAACAGTACTAGGTTCTGACAATATCGTCATTGATGTTCAACAGCTTTCTACAGATGACTTTGGAAATGTTGCTTTCTTAGCACCAAATCCAGCAGCTCGTGACTACGACCTAAACTTTGATGGTTGGGTTGGTGATTACCAGGATCCATCAACTTATCTAGATCCCTTCAATGCTGAAACTGGCTTCTATCTCAAGATTTTTGGTCTTGATGCCAAGGAAGACCAAGAGCTCATTAAGAGTTTGGGGCTCGATACCTATACACAACTCCTGAAAGAAGCAGATGCTGAGAACAAAGATGTCGCTAAGCGCTATGAAAAATACGCTGAAGCTCAAGCTTGGATGATTGACAATTCTCTAGTCATGTCTGCTATGTCAAATGGCGGTACAGCCTCTGTAACCAAAGTAACTCCGTTTACACGTGCCTACTCCCTAGTAGGTATCAAGGGTGACGGAAATAATTATAAGTACATGAGATTACAAAAAGACCCTGTTACCAAGAAACAATTTGATGAAGCCAAGGCTAAGTGGGAAGAAGAAAGTAAAAAGGCTATCGAAAAGAGCCAGAAAGAGTTTGAAAACCACGTAAAATAAGATCACAGACAAGGTTGCCCCTGAGCGCCTTGTCTTTTTGTGTAGAATGGCATTCGGAACTTTGCTCATATTTTAGAGCAACTTAAGAGAACAAAAGCGAATGAAAACGCTGAAAATAGCAAGGATGGATGGAATTTCCATCATGATTGTGATATAATATTTATAACTATTAACGTGTATAGGGGATTATCATGAGTAGACGTTCAAAGAGAGCTCGTTTAGGGAATGTAAAACGAAATATTAATATAGTTTTATCAACCATTTATTTATTATTGAGTGGTTTTTTGCTGTTCTTAATTTTTAAACATAATATCTTAGCTTTTCGGTACCTCAATATCCTTACTGCGGTTCTTATTTTTATTTCTGCTGTAATTGCAATCCTTCTGATAGTGTATAAAAAAGCCGAGAAGTTTACGGTTTTCTTTTTGACAGTTGCTATCGTAGTTAGCTCGGTTTCTCTCTATGCTTTGCAGCAGTTTGTCGGTTTTACCAATCATATCAATGCGACCTCAAACTACTCAGAGTATTCGATGAGTGTGGTCGTTTTGAAAGATAGTGAAATCAATAATGTGACTCAGTTAGAGAGTGTAACAGGTCCAACTGAAACAGATAATGACAATATCCAAAAGTTGGTGGCGGATATTAAGACGACACAGAGTAAAGACTTGACAGTTGAACAGAGTGCTTCTTATCTAGCAGCTTATAAGAGTCTGCTTTCTGGCGAAACGAAAGCAATTGTCTTAAATAGTGTCTTTGAAAATATCATTGAAGCAGAGTATCCAGATTATGCTTCAAAAATCAAAAAAATCTATACAAAACAATTAACTAAGGATGTTGCGGCACCAAAGGTATCGAAGAATAAAGCTTTCAATATTTATGTGAGTGGTATTGATACCTATGGTCCGATTAGTTCCGTTTCGCGTTCAGATGTGAATATTCTAATGACTGTGAACCGAGATACCAAGAAAATCCTTCTGACTACAACGCCTCGAGATTCCTATGTTCCGATTGCGGATGGGGGGAATAATCAAAAGGATAAATTGACCCACGCTGGTATTTATGGAGTGGACTCGTCGATTCATACCTTGGAAAATCTCTATGGAGTGGATATTAACTATTATGTGCGCTTGAACTTCACTTCTTTCTTGAAATTGATTGACCTTCTAGGTGGTGTTGATGTCTATAATGATCAGGATTTCACTTCTTTACATGGCAAGTATCATTTCCCCGTTGGGAATGTCCATCTAGACTCTGAGCAGGCTCTTGGTTTTGTTCGTGAGCGCTACTCTCTAGCAGATGGAGATCGTGACCGTGGTCGAAACCAACAAAAGGTTATTGTAGCTGTTATTCAGAAATTAACTTCAACCGAAGCTTTGAAGAACTATGACAATATCATCCAAGGATTGCAAGATTCTCTTCAGACCAATATGCCTTTGGAAACCATGATGGATCTGGTTAATACTCAATTGGAGAGTGGTGGGAACTACAAAGTCAACTCTCAAGACTTGAAGGGAACTGGACGCACGGATCTTCCTTCATACGCTATGCCTGATAGCAACCTCTACATGATGGAAATTGATGAAAGTAGCTTGGCCGCTGTCAAAGCTGCTATCAATGATGTGATGGAGGGCAAGTAGCATGATAGATATCCATTCGCACATCGTTTTTGATGTGGACGATGGTCCAAAGTCGATAGAGGAAAGTAAAAAACTTCTTAGAGAGGCTTACAGTCAAGGAGTGAGGACAATTGTTTCCACTTCGCATAGACGAAAAGGAATGTTCGAAACTCCTGAAGAAAAAGTCGCAACTAACTTTTTGAAGGTGCGAGAAATAGCTAAGGAAGTTGCGGATGACTTAATCATTGCCTATGGGGCAGAAATCTACTATACGCCAGATGTTGTTGAGAAGTTAGAAAAGAAATTAATCCCAACCCTCAACGATAGCCGCTATGCTTTGATTGAGTTTAGTATGAATACAGCCTATCGGGATATGCATAAGGGATTGAGTGATATTCTAATGCTAGGCATTACACCCGTCATTGCCCACATTGAACGTTACGATGCTTTAGAAAACAATGAAAAGCGCGTGCGAGAGCTGATTGATATGGGATGTTATACCCAGGTTAATAGTTCTCATGTTTTGAAACCAAAACTCTTCGGAGAAACCTATAAATTTATGAAAAAGAGAGCCCAGTATTTCTTGGAACGAGATCTGGTTCACGTGATAGCAAGTGATATGCACAACTTGGATCACAGACCTCCTCATATGGAGGAAGCCTATGATATCATTGCTAAAAAATACAGTGAAGATAAGGCTAAGGAACTTTTTAAGGATAATCCCCGAAAAATAATAATGGATCAATTGATTTAGGAGAAAAAATGAAAGAACAAAATATGATGGAAATCGATGTATTTCACTTGCTTAAAATCCTTTGGAAACGAAAATTTTTAATTGCTTTGGTAGCATTCGTGACAGGGACAGTAGCATTTGCCTACAGTAGTTTTATTGTGAAGCCGGAGTTTACGAGTACGACCCGAATTTATGTGGTCAATCGTAATCAGGGAGATAAGCCTGGCTTGACTAACCAAGACTTGCAAGCAGGATCTTACTTGGTAAAAGACTATCGCGAAATCATTCTCTCGCAAGACGTTTTAGAGAAGGTTGCGACTGATTTGAAACTAGAACTTCCTCCAAAAGGTCTAGCTAGTAAAATCAAGGTAACAGTTCCAGTGGATACGCGTATTGTATCGATTTCTGTTACAGACCGTGCACCTGAGGAAGCTAGCCGTATCGCCAACTCTTTGAGAGAGGTTGCGGCTCAAAAGATCATCAGCGTCACTCGCGTTTCGGATGTGACAACACTTGAAGAAGCACGCCCTGCAACATCGCCATCTTCACCAAATATTCGTCGCAATACCATGGTTGGATTCCTTGCGGGGGCGGTTGTGATGGTTGTCGCAGTTCTCCTAGTTGAGCTCTTAGATACACGAGTGAAACGTCCAGAAGATATTGAGGACGTGATGCAAATTGCACTATTGGGAGTAGTTCCAAATTTGGATAAATTAAAATAGGAGAGAAAAATGCCAACGTTAGAAATTGCACAAAAAAAATTAGATTTGGCAAGAAAAGCAGAAGAATACTACAATGCCCTTCGCACCAATATTCAATTGAGTGGGAATAACTTGAAAGTGATTTCCATTACCTCTGTCAAACCAGGAGAAGGAAAATCAACAACTTCTACCAATATTGCTTGGGCTTTCGCGCGTGCGGGCTATAAGACACTGTTGATTGATGCGGATATCCGTAATTCAGTCATGTCAGGTGTCTTTAAATCACGGGAAAAGATTACAGGCCTAACAGAGTTCTTGTCAGGCACAACAGACCTATCACAAGGTTTATGTGAAACCAATGTTGAAAATTTGTTTGTCATTCAAGCGGGTTCTGTATCACCAAACCCAACAGCTTTGTTGCAAAGTGAAAATTTTGCGACCATGATTGACACCTTACGCAAGTACTTTGACTACATCGTTGTAGATACTGCTCCGATTGGAGTTGTTATCGATGCGGCGATTATCACGCAGCAGTGTGACGCTTCTGTTTTAGTAACTGCGGCTGGTGAAACAAATCGTCGTGATGTCCAAAAAGCTAAAGAACAACTCGAACAAACAAGCAAACCATTCTTAGGAATTGTGCTTAATAAACTCAATACTTCAGTTGAGAAGTATGGATCATATGGGGCTTATGGCTCCTATGGAAAAAAGTAAGAGTTAGCTTAGGGAATAGATTATGGAAGAAAAGGGATTGAAGATTACTTTGGCGGCAATCCAGAGTTTTCTTGTCATTTTATTAGCTTATTTACTTAGTTTTGTTAAGGAAACAGAGATTGTAAATACTTCGGTTATTATCTTGTTCATTCTTCATTTTTTTGTGTTTTATATCAGTGATTATGGGCATGATTTTTTTAAAAGGGGTTATTTAGCAGAGTTTATCAACACGACAAAGTATATCGTGTTCTTTGCTTTAGCTATCAGTATTTCGAATTTTTTCTTAGAAGATCGTTTTAGTATCTCTAGACGAGGAATGATTTATTTTTTGACAATACACTCTATTCTGTTGTATTTGTTGAATCTATGCATTAAACGCTATAGAAAAAGCATCTTTCCAAATCTCAAGGGGAGTAAGAAGATATTCTTGATAACAGCTACCTCTAGGGTTGAAAAAGTCATCGATAGGCTGATAGAGTCGGGAGAAATTTTTTGGAATTTGGTGGCGGTCAGTGTTTTAGACCAGCCTGATTTCCAGCATCAAACCTTAACCGTTGTACCTGCTGAGAACATCTTAGACTTTGCTACTCATGAAGTTGTCGATGAGGTTTTTATCAATCTACCAAGTGAAGAGTATGACATCGGGGAGTTTATCTCACTTTTTGAGACAATGGGAATTGACGTGACAGTTAACCTGAATGCTTTTAATAACTATCTAGGTAGTGATAAAAAGATTCGTGGGATGGCAGGGCTGAATGTTATCACGTTTTCTACAAAATTTTATAAGACGAGTCATGTCATTGCTAAACGTTTCATTGATATTGTCGGTTCTATTGTCGGATTGATTATTTGTGGTTTGGTGAGCATTGTTTTGGTTCCAATGATTCGACAAGATGGTGGGCCAGCGATTTTTTCTCAAACGCGTATTGGAAAAAATGGTCGACATTTCACTTTCTATAAATTTAGATCCATGTGTGTGAATGCTGAAATGCGCAAACAAGAACTTTTAGCTCAAAATACCATGCAAGGTGGTATGTTTAAGGTTGATGATGATCCTCGTATCACTCCCATTGGTCGCTTTATTCGTAAGACCAGCCTAGATGAGTTGCCACAGTTTTGGAATGTTTTAATGGGAGATATGAGTCTAGTAGGGACCCGTCCCCCAACAGTTGATGAGTATGAGAAATATACTCCTGAACAGAAACGTCGATTGAGTTTTAAACCTGGGATAACAGGCTTGTGGCAAGTCAGCGGGCGAAGTGAGATCAAGGATTTCAATGAAGTTGTCAAATTAGATGTGGCCTATATTGATGATTGGACTATTTGGAAAGATATTGAAATATTGTTAAAGACCGTTAAAGTTGTATTTATGAGAGATGGGGCAAAGTAATTTCTGCCCTTCAGTCCTGTTAGGAGAGAAATGAAACAGTCAGTTTATATTATTGGTTCAAAGGGGATTCCTGCTAAGTATGGAGGATTTGAAACCTTTGTTGAAAAATTAACCGAATATCAAAAAGACAGCAACATACAATACTATGTTGCTTGTATGCGTGAAAATTCTGCTAAGTCTGGCATTACGGAAGACCAGTTTGAGCACAATGGAGCCATTTGCTTCAACATCGATGTACCCAATATCGGCCCGGCCCGCGCCATCGCTTACGATATTGCAGCGGTCAACAAGGCTATTGAATTGGCTAAGGAAAACAAGGACGAGGCTCCCATTTTTTACATTCTAGCTTGTCGCATCGGTCCTTTTATTTCTGGACTTAAGAAAAAAATTCGTGCGATTGGTGGCTCTTTGCTGGTGAATCCTGATGGTCATGAATGGTTGCGAGCAAAATGGAGCCTTCCAGTTCGTAAGTACTGGAAATTTTCAGAGCAGCTCATGGTCAAACATGCAGATTTACTGGTCTGTGACAGTAAAAACATTGAAAAATATATCCAAGAGGATTATAAGCAGTACCAACCAAAGACCACCTATATTGCCTATGGGACAGATACAGCTCCTTCAATCCTGAAAGCAGAAGATGCCAAAGTTCGAGATTGGTATAAGGAAAAAGAAGTTAGCGAAAATGGCTATTATCTAGTAGTGGGACGATTTGTTCCTGAAAATAACTACGAAGCCATGATTCGTGAATTTATCAAGTCCAAGTCCAAAAAGGACTTTGTTCTCATCACAAATGTGGAGCAGAATAAATTTTACGACCAGTTGTTACGGGATACTGGTTTTGACAAAGATCCTAGGGTCAAATTTGTCGGTACTGTCTATGACCAAGAGTTGCTCAAGTACATCCGTGAAAATGCCTTTGCCTATTTACATGGGCATGAGGTTGGAGGAACCAACCCTTCTCTACTGGAAGCTTTAGCATCCACAAAACTAAATTTGTTGCTAGATGTTGGTTTTAACCGTGAGGTTGGTGAAGACGGGGCCATTTATTGGAAAAAAGATGAGTTGGCACGCGTCATTGAGGAAGTAGAGGGATTTGATCAGGTAGTGATAGCTGACTTGGATTTCAAGTCAAGCCAAAGAATCCTCTCAGCTTTCACATGGGAAAAGATTGTGTCAGATTATGAAGAAGTGTTTAAAGGATAGGGAATGAAACGGATTTTATACTTGCATGCTGGTGCAGAAATGTATGGAGCAGATAAGGTTTTATTGGAATTGATCAAAGGATTGGATTCCAAAGAATTTGAAGCTCACGTCATCTTGCCAAATGACGGTGTTTTAGTCGAGGCTTTGCGCCAAGTTGGGGCTCAGGTCAGCGTGTTGGATTATCCGATTTTACGTAGAAAATACTTTAATCCTAAAGGCATTGCCGACTATATTCGCTCTTATAATTTCTATGCTAAGCAAATCGCCCTCTATGCTCGAGAACACAGTATAGATATGGTCCACAATAATACAGCGGCTGTTTTGGAGGGCATCTATTTGAAACGCAAGCTCAAGCTGCCTTTGATTTGGCATGTTCATGAGATTATCGTCAAACCCAAAGCTATTTCTGACTTTATCAATATGCTCATGGGACGATATGCAGACAAGATTGTGACGGTGTCCCAAGCGGTCGCTAATCATATCAAGCAGTCTCCCTTTATCAAAGATAGCCAAGTGGAAGTGATTTATAACGGTGTCGATAATGCTGTCTATTATCCAATGGATGCGTCTTCTATTCGTGAAAAATTTGACATTGCGCAAGATGCACTTGTGATTGGCATGATTGGTCGAGTCAATGCTATCAAAGGACAAAATGATTTCATAGAAGCAGTCGAGCCACTTTTGGAAAAGAATGAGCAAGCGGTGGCTTTCCTAGCTGGAGGTGTTTTTCCTGGTGAAGAATGGCGCTTAGAAGAACTAGATAAGAGAATAGCTTCTTCATCTGTTGTGTCACAAATTCATCGTATTGATTACTACGATAAGACTTCTGAACTTTATAATATGTTTGATATCTTTGTCTTACCAAGTATAAAACCTGATTCCCTACCTACAGTAGTCCTAGAAGCCATGGCTTGTTCAAAACCAGTTGTTGGTTATAACAATGGGGGAATAGCTGAAATGGTAGTAGATGACAAAAGTGGTTGCTTAGTCAAACCAAATTCTCCTCAAGAACTGTCTAATGCCATTTCTCTCTTACTAGATAGTTCTGAAAAAAGAGAAAAATTTGGGCGAGTAGGATATCAGAGACAAAAAGAGCTGTTTTCTTTGGAGAGTTACATCAAGAACTTCTCGGAATTTTATGATAATTTACAATAAGGGGTATAATGGAAAATTTAATCATTTTAGACAGTGAGCTACAAAAAAAGAATGAAGAGTATTACCAATCTCTTCATGGCGGGAGCCGAGTAGTTTATACCAACTATGAAAGTCCACTTATAAGAAGAGTACGTAATTTCAAATACATCGGTAGTGCTTTGTATCATTTTTTAATGTGGAAAATGTCCTATGATTATGCTCGGAAATTCATAAAATATGATGTCAAGAAAATTATTTGTGTAAATCCTCTTGTAGGTATCTTTTTAGGAATTTTAAATAAAAGTGGCAAGGAAATTACATTAGCAGGGTTTTTGTTTGAGAATAAGAAAAATAAAATCTATTATTATTTACGAAAGCAACTTGTGAAAAAGTCTTTCCAGAATATCAGTAATATCATAGTCTATGGTTCAAAAGAAATTCATTATTATTCGGAACTCTTTCCAGAATTTCAGGAGAAATTTAAATTTATTCATTACGGCTTAGATTATGATAATCAACTAACTTATCAAGGTTCTTTACCAACTAAGTATATCTTTTCAGGTGGAGGTAGTAACCGAGATTATGAGACTTTAGTCAAGGCAGTGGAGACTTCAACCCTTTCAATGCCGTGTGTGATTGCAACTCAGCCATGGAGAGTTCCTACGCATGGTTCAAACATTCAAGTTTTATCTGATGTAGTAGTAGAAACCTTTGGAGATGTATTAGCTAAGTCCGATTTCCTTGTCCTATCGTTAAAAGATATTGATTTATCCGCTGGTCATATGGTTATGCTTCAAGCAATGTCTCTAGGAGTTCCTATCATTGTGAATGATATTCCCTCTGTTCGAGATTATGTTGATGAATCTCTGGTGACTTTTTATCCTTCAGGGGATTTTGAGGCACTAGCACAGCTAATGGAACATTTCAATCCTATGGTTGATGATATTATTCAAAAAGTTGATAAAGCAAAGGCACTATACTTTGAACAATATACCTCTATAAAATTGATGGATAGACTATTGAATTTTTAAATAGGAGAGACTGAATGGTAGAAAAGATTGATTTTGTTGTCGCATGGGTTGATGGGAATGATTTGGTTTGGAGAGAAAAGAAAGCCCAATACGATGGCTCAATAAACACTTTTAAAGAGGGTATGAACTCAGAGAAATCCTATCGTGAATGGGGAACTTTTAAGTACTGGTTTAGAGGTGTGGAAAAATTTGCTCCTTGGGTCAATAAGATCTACCTTGTGACTGACCAGCAAAAGCCAAGCTGGTTAGAGTTAAACAGTGAAAAATTGGTCTTGGTAGATCATACAGAGATTATCTGTAATGACTATCTACCAGTTTTTTCTGCTAATCCTATTGAAAGCAATATCCATCGAATCCCTGGACTCTCTGAGCACTTTGTCTTTTTTAATGATGATATGTATTTGACGGCTCCAGTTGAGCCGATAGACTTTTTCTCGGAAGATGGTTTGCCAAAGTATGTTACAGCTTTAGCTCCTATTACAACGGAGAGATATGGAACTGGTCATTTCCAAATGAATGATATGGGAATTATCACTAGCCATTTTACAAAGGAAGAAATTTTTAGGAATGGACAATTTCTTTCCTTTAAGCATGGAATTAAACAAATTATCAAAACCCTACTATATGGAACTACTAAGTTTATCTGTGGTTTCTGGGAGAGTCATCTGCCCTATCCTCTACTAAAATCAACAATGGACTTGGTATGGGAAAAGGAAAAAGCAGTTTTGGAGACAACCTCAGCGAGTCGCTTCAGAAGTCCCTCTGATACCAATGTTTGGCTCTTTAAATATTGGCAGATCGCTAGTGGTCAATACGCTATCGGAAATCCTAAGTTAGGGGGACTCTTTTCTTTGGATAATGCCGGACCAGATTTTTGGAAGCTACTGAATTCTGGTAAATACCAAATTATGTGTATCAATGACGGACACAACGTTCAAGATGAGGAACAGGTGATGGCAGACTTCGTCAAGGCTATGGACCAACTGCTTCCAGATAAAAGTTCATTTGAGATTTAAACAGTAAAACTAAGTAAGAGGAAGAAAAGATGATTTCGGTAATTGTGCCTGTTTACAATGTGGAGGACTACCTTCATTATGCCATGGAGAGTTTAGAAAATCAGACTTACAAGGATATGGAAGTCCTCTTGGTCGATGATGGATCGAGTGATGGATCAGGTCTCTTGTGTGACCAGTATGCCCAGCAGTATGATTGGGTGACTAGCTACCACAAGGTCAACGGTGGTTTATCTGATGCTCGCAACTATGGGGTTTTGAAAGCCAAGGGTGACTGGATCACCTTCCTAGATCCGGACGACTATTTAGAACCTTACGCCTTGGAACTGTTAGCAGAGCTACAAGGTCGGACCCAAGCAGATATGGTTAGTGGTAAAGTAGAGCCGACAGCCTACTATCATCGTTATCAGAATTTTCACTTGGATCAGATTGATCTAGACCAGGTTAAAGTCTATGATAAGGCGAAGGCTCTGACTGAGATGCTCTACGGAGACCTTGTGACGGTCTCTGCTTGCGGGAAACTCTATCGGAAAGAACTTCTGGAGAAAGCTCCCTTCCCCAAGGGGCGCATCTACGAAGACCTCTATGTCATCAGTGAGCATCTCAACCAAGCCCAATCTGTGGCCTTGTTTCATCTTCCGATTTACCATTATTACCATAGACCGGGTAGCATTACTGCCTCGGCCTTCACGCCTAAACAATATGAGTTTTATGAAGCAATCGATCATTTAAAAGAGGTTGTGAATGCAACCTATCCTGAGAATTCGGAACTCCAAGCAGCCATTATTTCTCGCTTCTTTACAGGAAGTCTTCTTATCTTTACGATGATTCGTGACGGAGATCCAGCAGAGTTCAAGCGACTTCAGGAGAAGACGAGACCCTATTTGCCTCTTGTCTTGAAGAATGCTAGAGTTAGTAAGAAACGTAAGATTCTCTATGTCTTGATTAGCAGGTATCCACGCCTCTATTATTACTTTAAAAAGTGGAAAAAATAAACGACTGAATGAAAAAAGTTCAGAAATTAGAAAAGGAAAATGAAGATGTTAAAGATAGAACGTGATAAATTGCTCGTGACAGCAGTTTTATTTGTGATAATTTCTATAGATATGATAAACACTTCAATGTTAGCACCTGTATTACCTAGTATACCTAATTTTGTTCCTTTCTTTGCAATCATGTTACTAGCTGTGCGTTTTTTATATATTCGTAGCTATTCTTTGAGTTTTTTAATATTTGCACCTACCCTCATTTTAGTTGGAAGTATGGTTTATTATAAGGCAGGAAACTTAAATGGTTTAATGTTTTTGCTGTTGATTGTTTTTCTTTATAAAGCAGATTTAGAGTCGATACTTAAAATTTATACTTGGACGAGTTTATCTTTTATAGTGTTTATTATTTTACTATCGTTAGTCAATGTTATTCCTAATTTACAGTTTGTTCAAACTCGCCCCGTGGGAGTGGTTGTACGTAACTCTTTTGGTTTTATCTATCCAACCGACTTTGCTTCTCATTGTTTCTATCTCTTTACTGCCCTTTCCTATCTCCTTAGAAAGAAGTTTATCTTCCTGAGAACCCTATCAGGTGTAGCCTTGGCGGCCTTTATTATTTATTATTGTGATGCCCGTTTAAATGCAGGCTCCATCTTAGCAGCAACAGGAATTTTTCTATACTTTTATTATCGTAACAAGACTGAATGGCGTTTATTTTCCCTACTGCCTTTTTCGGCTGGTATCGCTTCTTCGGTCATGATTTATCTATCCAACAAGTTTAGTTGGTCTCATCCAATATATGTTTCTCTGAATAACTTTTTCGGAATGCGATTGTATTTGGGACATGAAGCGCTTAAGAAATATGGCGTACAGTTATTTGGAATTCGTGGAATTTCCTTTGTTGGATATGGAGGAAAGACAGAAACGGTTTTGAACTATGACTATGTGGATTCGTCTTATGTACAAATGTTATTTACTTACGGTTTGATTCCAGTTGTTATGTTGGTATGCCTATACATGGTTCAGTCTTGGACTCTCTATCGTAGGAAGAACTATTTATTGTTAACCTGCCTGGCCTTAGTAACAGTCAATTGTATGTTTGAGGCCTTCTGGGTTCGTCCATCATACAATATTTTTATGTTCCTTCTTTTTGCTACCATCCCAGCGATGGAATTTGAAGGAGAAAAATCTGAGATGGGGGAAGCCGTGTGAGAGTTTTAAAAAATTACTTGTACAATCTGTCCTATCAGTTACTTGTCATCGTCCTACCAGTGATTACAACTCCCTATATCACCCGAGTTTTCTCTTCGGATGATTTGGGATCTTACGGATACTATAACTCTATCGTGACTTATTTTATCCTACTAGCGACGCTGGGAGTAGCGAATTATGGGACCAAGGAAATTTCTAGCCATCGTAAGGAAGTTGAAAAGACCTTCTGGGGTATTTACAGTTTACAAGTCCTTTCAACCTGTTTAGCGGTTACTCTGTATATCATTGTCTGCTTGCTTGTACCGTCGATGAACAATCCAATTGCCTATATACTTGGCTTTAGTTTGCTGTCTCGTGGTTTTGATATTTCTTGGCTTTTTCAAGGGTTAGAAGATTTCAAAAAAATCACAGCTCGTAACACAATGGTCAAACTTTTAGGGGTTGTTTCGATATTCCTATTTGTTAAGAAACCATCCGACTTGTACTTGTATATCATCCTCTTGGTTGCCTATGATCTACTAGGGCAGTTGAGTATGTGGCTTCCTGCTCGGGAGCACATTCGCAAGCCGCATCTGGATATAGCCTATGCCAAAGAGCATATCAAACCAGTCATTCTCTTGTTTCTACCGCAGATTGCCATTTCGCTCTACATCACGCTAGATCGCACTATGTTAGGTGCCTTGTCTTCGACCAAGGATGTCGGGATCTATGATCAAGCCTTGAAATTATTGAATATTTTATTGACCTTGGTAACTTCGCTAGGTAGTGTCATGTTGCCTCGGGTTTCCAATCTCCTCTCATCAGGTAATCAAAAGGCGGTTAACAAGTTACATGAAATGTCTTTCTTAGTGTATAACTTGGTTATCTTCCCGATGATTGCGGGGATTTTAATTGTTAACAAAGATTTTGTCAATTTTTTCCTGGGGCAAGACTTCCAAGATGCTCGCTATGCGATTGCCATCATGGTCTTTAGAATGTTCTTTATTGGCTGGACCAATATCATGGGAATTCAAATCTTGATTCCTCACAATAAGAATCGTGAATTTATGCTATCAACAACTATTCCAGCTGTTTTTAGTGTGGGCTTGAATCTCCTCTTGATCCCGCCTCTGGGCTATATTGGAGCTTCAATTGTATCTGTTGCGACTGAAGGTTTGGTCTGGCTGATCCAACTCTACTTTACACGTTCGTATCTAAAAGAGGTCAAGATCTTTCCATCTATGCTGAAAATACTTCTAGCAGCACTCCTGATGTACGGCGCCTTGTATTCTGTACAAGCTTTCATGCACTTCTCGTCTGTTGTGAATGTCTTGATCTATTCTCTGCTTGGCTTCCTAGTCTACGGTGGCTTGGTTTTGGTCTTACGTGTCTTGGATTTTCAAGAACTAAAAAGTGTTTTAAAGAAATAAGGAGATTTTATGTACGATTATTTGATTGTCGGTGCTGGCTTGTCAGGTGCAATCTTTGCCTACGAAGCTAACAAACGTGGCAAGAAGGTGAAGGTGATTGATAAACGAGAACATATTGGTGGGAATATCTATTGCCAATCTGTTGAAGGAATCAATGTCCACAAGTATGGGGCTCATATCTTCCATACATCTAATAAAAAGGTATGGGAATATGTCAATCAGTTTGCGGAGTTTAACAATTATATCAATTCTCCTATTGCCAACTATCAAGGACATCTTTACAATCTGCCTTTCAATATGAACACTTTCTATGCTTTGTGGGGGACAAAGACACCCCAAGAAGTCAAGGACAAGATTGCTGAGCAGACGACACACATGCAAGATGTTGAGCCTAAAAATTTAGAGGAACAAGCCATTAAGTTGATTGGTACGGATGTTTATGAAAAGCTAATCAAGGGCTACACCGAAAAGCAATGGGGGCGTTCTGCTACTGAACTACCACCCTTTATCATCAAGCGTTTACCTGTTCGATTGACCTATGATAACAATTATTTCAATGACCGTTACCAAGGGATTCCAATTGGTGGTTACAATGTCATCATCGAAAAGTTGTTGGAAGGAATCGAAGTAGAGCTTAATACAGATTTCTTTGCTGATCGGGAGAACTTGGAGGCTTCAGCAACTAAGATTGTCTTTACAGGGATGATTGATCAGTTCTTTGACTATAAGTTTGGTGAACTTGAGTATCGTAGTCTCCGTTTTGAGCATGAGATTTTGGACCAAGAAAATTATCAAGGAAATGCCGTAGTCAACTATACTGAGCGTGATATTCCCTATACACGTATCATCGAACACAAACATTTTGAGTTTGGGACTCAGGACAAGACGGTTATTACTCGAGAATATCCAGCAGATTGGAAAAGAGGAGATGAACCTTACTATCCAATCAATGATGCCAAAAACAATGCAATTTATGAGCAGTATCTAGCAGAAGCTGAGAAAAATGGGCGCGTTATTTTCTGTGGGCGCTTGGCAGATTATAAATACTATGATATGCACGTGACTGTTGAACGTGCATTGGATGTGGTAGAAGAAGAACTAGGGAGTATCTAAGAACATCACGGATAAAGGGGAGAAAAGGTGAAATATTATCTGAAGGATTCATTTCTGCATAATGCACACGAAAAGAATGCAGGGAGTAAGGCACGAAATGACGTGGAAATTATTCTAATCTCAGAGGGTTATGAGGGGTTGGAGCTCAAGGTTGAGAATTGGTATAAGATGAATTTCTTTAAAGCTCAACAACACAAATATCGTGCGACCAAGTCTGTGTTTGATCAGTTGGAAGCTGGAGATGAATTGGTGATTCAGTTCCCTATTATCCACCATACATTTTTCATCTCACAACTCATCAAGCAGGCGCAAAAAAGAGGAGTTAAATTCTATCTTTTGATTCATGATATTGAAACCTTGCGTCATGCAGCAGGTTCAGAAGTGAAATTTCGTCATAAAGTGAGAAATTACTTCCAAGAGAAGAAAGCTCTAACGTCAGTGGATGGGATTATCGTTCATAATGATATCATGAAAAATGTTTTAGCCGGTCAAGGATTTCCGTCTGATAAAATGGTAAGTCTAGAGATTTTTGATTATTTGATTCCAGACTTCCAAGAAAAAACTCTTCCTCAAAAAGATCAACCTATCATAGTTGCTGGGAATTTGAATTTGACTAAATCAGGCTATCTTTATAATTTGCCAGAACAGCCAGCCTATAACTTGTATGGAGTGGGCTATGATGAAAGTCGTGCATTGAAAAACACTAGCTACTTTGGTTCCTTTATGCCAGATGACCTCCCAGCTGCTCTTGAAGGTAGTTTTGGTTTGGTCTGGGACGGAGACAGCTCAGAAACCTGCCAAGGTTCTTACGGAAACTATCTACGCTTTAACAACTCGCACAAGGCCTCTCTTTATTTGGCTTCGGGCTTTCCTCTAGTGGTTTGGAAAGAGTCTGCCCTTGCGCATTTTGTTCTGGATAAACAGTGTGGTCTAGCAGTTGATTCTCTACACGACCTCCAAATAGTACTAGATGATTTGACACTTCAAGACTACAAGGAACTTTCAGAACAAGCTAGGAAAGTTGGAGCTGCTCTTCGAGACGGAGCCTATTTAAAAGCTGCCTTATCCAAATTGAAGTAAATTCCTTAGGGAATTTGGGACAAGATGAAATATAATATAGGATAGGTAATTAGCCAGAAAGGAAACCTATTATGAAAGGTATTATTCTTGCGGGTGGTTCAGGTACCCGACTGTACCCACTTACTCGAGCTGCGTCAAAACAGCTGATGCCGGTTTATGATAAACCCATGATTTACTATCCTTTGTCAACCTTGATGTTGGCAGGGATTAAGGAAATTTTGATCATCTCAACACCACAGGATTTGCCCCGTTTTAAGGACCTGCTCTTGGATGGTTCCGAATTTGGGATCAAGCTTTCCTATGCGGAACAGCCTAGTCCCGACGGACTTGCTCAGGCTTTTCTTATCGGTGAAGAATTTATCGGCGACGATAGTGTTGCTTTGATCTTGGGGGATAATATCTATCATGGACCTGGTTTGAGCAGAATGCTTCAAAAGGCAGCTAAGAAAGAGAAGGGTGCGACTGTTTTTGGCTACCAAGTGAAGGATCCAGAGCGTTTTGGTGTGGTCGAGTTTGATACAGACATGAATGCTATTTCCATAGAAGAAAAACCGGAGAATCCTCGCTCTAACTATGCAGTGACAGGTCTTTATTTCTATGACAATGACGTTGTGGAGATTGCCAAACAGATCAAACCGAGTGCTCGTGGCGAGTTGGAAATCACAGATGTCAACAATGCTTATTTGAAACGTGGAGATCTTTCTGTTGAGGTGATGGGCCGTGGTTTTGCCTGGTTGGATACTGGGACACATGAGAGTCTGTTAGAAGCATCCCAATATATCGAAACGGTTCAACGAATGCAAAATGTTCAGGTTGCCAACCTAGAAGAAATTGCCTACCGAATGGGTTATATCAGCCGCGAAGATGTGATGAAGTTGGCGCAACCTCTCAAGAAGAATGAATACGGGCAATACTTGCTCCGTTTGATTGGAGAAATCTAGATGACTGATAATTTTTTCGACAAAACACTTGCAGTGCACAAGATTGATGCCATTCCAGGTTTGTTAGAGTTCGACATTCCAGTTCATGGTGACAATCGTGGCTGGTTTAAGGAAAATTTCCAGAAAGAAAAGATGCTACCGCTTGGTTTTCCTGAAAGCTTCTTTGCTGAAGGAAAACTGCAAAATAACGTCAGCTTTTCTCGCAAAAATGTTCTTCGAGGACTCCATGCTGAACCTTGGGATAAGTACATCTCAGTAGCAGATGGTGGCAAGGTTCTGGGTTCTTGGGTTGACCTACGTGAAGGTGAGACTTTTGGAAATGTTTATCAGACCGAGATTGATGCAAGTAAGGGAATCTTTGTCCCTCGCGGCGTAGCCAATGGTTTCCAAGTCCTCTCGGATACAGTTTCTTATAGCTATCTGGTCAATGACTATTGGGCACTTGAACTCAAGCCTAAATATGCTTTTGTCAACTATGCAGACCCAGCTTTGGGCATTGAGTGGGAAAACCTAGAAGCAGCAGAAGTCTCAGAAGCTGATAAAAATCATCCCCTACTTAAGGATGTCAAACCACTAAGAAAAGAAGATTTGTAAAAAAGTTAAGGAATAAAAATGACTGAATACAAAAATATCATCGTGACAGGTGGGGCTGGTTTTATCGGTTCTAACTTTGTTCATTATGTTTACAAAAACTTTCCAGATGTTCATGTGACAGTACTGGATAAGCTGACTTATGCGGGTAATCGTGCTAATATTGAAGAAATTCTAGGCGATCGTGTTGAGTTGGTTGTTGGAGATATTGCTGATGCAGCCTTGGTAGATAAGCTGGCAGCTGAAGCGGATGCTATCGTTCACTATGCGGCAGAAAGCCACAATGACAACTCGCTCAATGACCCGAGTCCCTTTATCCACACCAACTTCATCGGAACTTACACACTTTTGGAAGCAGCACGTAAATACGACATTCGTTTCCACCATGTGTCGACTGATGAAGTCTATGGAGATCTCCCTTTACGTGAAGATTTGCCAGGTCATGGAGAAGGTCCAGGTGAGAAATTTACGGCTGAAACCAAGTACAATCCAAGCTCACCTTACTCATCAACCAAGGCAGCTTCAGACTTGATTGTCAAAGCTTGGGTGCGCTCATTTGGTGTCAAAGCGACTATTTCGAACTGTTCAAACAACTATGGTCCTTACCAGCACATCGAGAAGTTCATTCCGCGCCAGATCACCAATATCTTGAGCGGTATCAAGCCAAAACTCTATGGTGAAGGCAAGAATGTCCGTGACTGGATTCATACCAATGACCATTCATCAGGCGTTTGGACGATTTTGACCAAGGGTCAAATCGGCGAAACTTACTTGATTGGTGCTGATGGCGAGAAGAACAACAAGGAAGTTCTGGAGCTGATTCTCAAGGAAATGGGACAGCCAGCTGATGCTTATGACCATGTGACAGATCGTGCCGGCCACGACCTTCGCTATGCCATTGATGCCAGCAAGCTCCGTGATGAACTAGGGTGGAAGCCAGAGTTTACCAATTTTGAAGCAGGCCTCAAAGAGACCATCAAATGGTATACAGACAACCAAGATTGGTGGAAATCTGAAAAAGAAGCGGTAGAGGCTAACTATGCTAAAACACAACAAGTGATTAACTAATCAGATACTAAAAAGCAAGAGACCTCATGGTATCTTGCTTTTTATGTATGTCGTAATCTTTTATTTTCTTACTTCTTGTTTATAAAACTCTTTAAGGGCATCTTGCCAGGTTGGAATGACGAAACCTGTCGCCTTCGCTTTGGCTAAACTCATGGTTGAGTTGAGGGGACGTTTAGCCTTAGCAGGGAACTTGCTGGAGTCTACTGGTACTACTTCGACATCACTGTCTTTAAGAATCTCGACAGCAAAGTCATACCAAGTGGTGTCTTCAGCTGCGTCATTTGATAAGTGGTAGTAGCCAAACTCTTTTTGATTATCAGTCAAGTAGGTCATAAACTCAGCCAAGGTACGTGTCCAAGTTGGACGGCCGTGTTGGTCGTTGACTACTGTGAGCGTTTTATGGGTTTTGGCTAGATTTTGCATGGTAAAGACAAAGTTTTTTCCATAATTTCCAAAGACCCAAGCAGTGCGGATGATGTAATGCTGTGACGTAAGGTTTTCAACAAGTTCCTCACCCATTCGCTTGGTACGCCCGTACTCTGTTTGCGGATCAGGTAGGTCATCGACTTCCCACTCTTGTCCGACGGGTTTCTTTCCATCAAAGACGTAGTCTGTTGAAATATAAATGAGAGTAGCTCCGTATTTATCAGAGGCTTTGGCTACATTTTCAGTTCCAGTTACGTTTATGGCAAAATCCAGTTCTTTTCCCTCATCTTCTGCAGCATCAACAGCAGTGTAGGCTGCACAATGATAGACCAGAGTTGGATTAACCTCGGCAAAGACTTTCTCAACCATCTCAGCATTAGTGATATCCATTTCGGCCACATCCACTGCAACATAGTCCACATTTCGTTCATCTAGTAAATAACGTAGTTCGGTACCGAGTTGACCATTTGTACCTGTAATTAATATCATTGTCTTCTCCTTAACTTTTCTTCTATCTAATCATAGCAAAAAAATGATAAAAAATCTGATTTTCGGCCCTTGTTTTGCTGGTTTAAGATATAAAAATATAGTATTAGAGAATCATAATTTTATAATAGAAAACTTATTTTTCAGAATTTACCAAAGTAATTCAAAAATTCTGAAAATTTTATTGACATGTTTCTGAAAAGGGACTATAATGGGGTGAAAGTTTTAAAGGAGAAAACAATGAAAAGTTCAAAACTACTTGCCCTTGCGGGTGTGACGTTATTGGCAGCTGCGACTCTTGCGGCCTGCTCTGGATCAAGTTCAAATGCTAAAGGTGAGAAAACATTCTCATACATTTACGAAACGGATCCTGATAACCTAAACTATTTGACAACTGGTAAGGCAGCTACAGCAAATATTACTAGTAACGTTATTGATGGCTTGCTTGAAAATGACCGCTATGGTAACTTTGTACCATCTATGGCTGAGGATTGGTCTGTATCTAAGGATGGATTGACTTATACGTATACACTCCGAAAGGATGCAAAATGGTATACATCTGAAGGTGAGGAGTATGCAGAAGTTAAAGCTCAAGACTTTGTAACTGGTCTTAAGTATGCTGCTGATAAGAAATCAGATGGTCTTTACCTGGTTCAGGAATCTATCAAGGGATTGGATGCCTATGTCAAAGGAGAAATTACAGATTTTTCTCAAGTAGGAATCAAAGCTCTTGATGATTATACCGTTCAATACACATTGAACAAGCCAGAAAGTTTCTGGAATTCTAAGACAACAATGGGTGTTCTGGCTCCTGTTAATGAAGAATTTTTGAACTCTAAAGGGGATGACTTTGCTAAAGGTACGGACCCAAGTAGCATTCTCTATAATGGACCATTCTTACTCAAATCAATCGTAGCCAAATCATCAGTCGAGTTCGAAAAGAATCCAAACTATTGGGACAAAGACAATGTTCATCTTGATAAAGTGAAATTATCCTTCTGGGATGGTCAAGATACTAATAAGCCAACTGAAGCTTTCAAAGACGGTAGCTTTACAATGGCTCGTCTCTTCCCAACAAGTGCTAGTTACTCAGAGACTGAAAAAGCATTCAAAGACAATATCGTTTATACCCAACAAGATTCTACTACTTATTTAGTAGGCACAAATATCGATCGTCAGTCCTATAAGTACACTTCTAAGACAACAGATGAGGAAAAAGCATCAACCAAGAAGGCCCTTTTGAATAAGGACTTCCGTCAAGCTATTGCATTTGGTTTTGACAGAACAGCCTACGCTTCTCAAGTAAATGGTGCAAGCGGGGCCACTAAACTGCTTCGTAATTTGTTTGTTCCCCCTACATTTGTACAGGCAGATGGGAAAAACTTTGGGGAATTAGTTAAGGAAAAATTGGTGACCTATGGAGACGAGTGGAGCAACGTAAACTTGGATGATGCCCAAGATGGACTCTATAATCCTGACAAAGCTAAAGCAGAATTCGCTAAAGCTAAGGCGACCCTTCAAGCGGAAGGTGTGAAATTCCCAATCCACTTGGATATGCCTGTAGACCAAACTAATACAACAAAAGTTCAACGTGTTCAATCATTTAAACAGTCAGTTGAAGAAAATCTAGGATCAGATAATGTGGTTATCGATATCCAACAGCTCCAAAAAGATGATGTTCAAAACATTACCTACTTCGCTGAAACTGCGGCTGGAGAAGACTGGGATATCTCAGATAACGTGGGTTGGTCTCCAGACTATATCGATCCATCTACTTATCTTGATATTATCAAGCCTTCTGTAGGAGAAAATACGAAAACATATCTAGGATTTGATTCTGGGACAAACAACGCTGCGGCTAAGCAAGTTGGTTTAGAAGATTACGAAAAAATGGTTGTGGAAGCTGGTGAAGAAACTTCTGATGTTTCAAAACGTTATGAGAAATATGCTGCTGCCCAAGCTTGGTTGACAGACAGTGCCTTGCTCATCCCAACAACTTCTCAAACTGGTCGTCCAATGTTGTCTAAGATGGTGCCATTTACACTTCCATTTGCATACTCTGGTAACAAGGGTATGAGCGAAGCCCTTTTGTACAAATATCTAGAAGTACAAGATAAGGCAGTGACAACAGAAGAATACCAAAAAGCTCAAGAAAAATGGTTGAAAGAAAAAGAAGAGTCAAATAAAAAGGCCCAAGAAGATCTCGCAAACCATGTGAAATAACTTTAAAAAAGTAAAGGATTTAGCCATCGACATGATGGTTAAGTCCTTTTTTATCTTGGTATAAGTCCCTGAATGATTAGAGATAGGATTTTTCAGAAAAGAGAAAATTTTAGTGAATTTTACCTATTTCCTATTGCTTTCTGCCTTTTTATTTGTTATATTAAAAGTACAATTATTTTTTATTTATAACAGTTAAGCATAGCACTTTCAGAGAAAGGAGTATTTTTTAAAAAAGAAATGTAAACGCTTACTGTAAAATGAAAGGATTTAGGAGTTCATGGATAAACGATTTTTTGAAAAACGCTGTAAGTTCAGTATTCGTAAGTTTACGCTTGGAGTAGCTTCGGTGATGATTGGAGCGACTTTCTTCGCGGCTAGCCCAGTATTGGCTGATCAAGCAAGAGTTGGTTCAACAGATAATTTGCCGAGTGAACTAGCTGATTTGGATAAGAAGGCTAGTGATGAGGGGCACGATTTTGACAAGGAAGCTGCCGCTCAGAATCCTGGTTCAGCTGAGACTACTGAAGGTCCTCAAACAGAAGAAGAGTTGTTGGCTCAAGAAAAAGAAAAGTCTGAAAAGCAAAGCAATTTGCCAAAAGAATTAGAAGATAAGTTGGAGAAAGCTGAAGATAATGGGCGTGAAGTTGACAAGGATCAATTGGCCCAAGATACTGGGAAGCTCGTCCCAGAAGATGTGGCTAAGACTACCAATGGGGAATTAAACTACGGCGCGACTGTTAAGATTAAGACGCCATCAGGAGAAGGTAGCGGTATTGTCATTGCTAAAGACCTTGTCTTGACGGTTTCTCATAACTTTATCAAGGATAGCCAAGACGGCAATATCCGTAAGGTTGTGGATAATGACCAAGGGGATGGAGATATCTATAGCATCTCATATCCAGGATTGCCAGATGTCAAGTTTAGCAAGAAAGATATCATTCATTGGGATCGTGAAGGCTACCTGAAAGGCTTCAAAAATGATTTGGCCCTAGTGAGATTACGTACAGTTCTAGAAAATACGCCTGTTGAAGTAACTAAAAAGCCAGTAGTTAAGAAAATTGGAGATAAACTCCATGTCTTTGGTTATCCAGAAGGGAAATTGAATCCGATTGTCAATACTACAGTTGATTTTGCGGAACCATACGGAGAAGGTGTCCAAGGGATTGGTTACCAAGGAGGAAAACCGGGCGCTAGTGGTGGCGGTATCTTTGATACAGAAGGAAAACTGGTCGGTGTGCACCAAAATGGTGTAGTTGGAAAACGGAGCGGCGGCATTCTCTTCTCACCAGCTCAACTAAAATGGATCCAAGACCACATACAGGGAATTTCAAGTGTGAAACCAGCCGACTTGGAAGAGAAAGAAAAACCGGCTGAAGAAAAACCAAAAGAGGATAAACCTGCAGCTGCTAAACCTGAAACACCTAAGACAGTAACTCCTGAATGGCAAACAGTAGCGAATAAAGAGCAACAAGGAACAGTCACTATTCGTGAAGAAAAGGGTGTTCGCTACAATCAATTGTCTTCAACGGCCCAAAATGACAATGATGGCAAACCAGCCTTGTTTGAAAAACAAGGATTGACAGTTGATGCTAATGGAAATGCAACGGTTGATTTAACCTTCAAAGATGATTCTGAAAAGGGCAAATCACGCTTTGGTGTCTTCTTGAAATTTAAAGATACCAAGAACAATGTTTTTGTTGGATATGACCAAGGTGGCTGGTTCTGGGAATACAAAACTCCAGGTAACAGCACATGGTATCAGGGCGGTCGTGTTGCAGCTCCAGTAAATGGATCAGTGAATCATCTGACTATTAGCTTAAAATCAGATGGTCAGCTGAATGCAACAAATAATGATGTAAAACTTTTTGATACAGTTACTTTGCCAGCTGCGGTCAATGAGAATCTTAAAAATGAGAAGAAGATCCTTCTCAAGGCAGGAACTTATAGCAATGACCGTACGGTTGTCAGCGTTAAAACAGACAATCAAGAAGGTGTAAAAGCGGATGATACTCCTGCCCAGAAAGAAACAGGTCCGGCTGTTGATGATAGCAAGGTGACTTATGATACGATCCAGTCCAAGGTTCTCAAGGCAGTGATTGACCAAGCCTTCCCTCGAGTCAAAGAATACACCTTGAATGGGCATACTTTGCCAGGACAAGTTCAACAACTTAAGAAAATCTTGGTAAACAATCGCGAAATTACACCTGAAGTCACCTATAAGAAGATCAATGATACTACTGCAGAGTACTTGATGAAGCTTCGTGACGAGAAGAATTTCATCAATGCAGATATGACAGTACGCTTGCAAGTTGTAGAAAATCAGTTGCATTTTGATGTGACCAAGATTGTCAACCACAATCAAGTTACTCCAGGTCAAAAGATTGACGATGAAAGAAAACTTCTCTCCTCTATCAATTTCTTGGGGAACTCACTTGTGTCAGTTTCAAGCGACCAAACTGGGGCTAAGTTTGACGGAGCAACTATGTCAAACAATACCCATGTCAGCGGAGATGATCATATCGATGTAACCAATCCAATGAAAAACTTGGCTAAGGGTTACATGTATGGTTTTGTTTCTACAGATAAGCTTGCTGCAGGTGTTTGGAGTAACTCTCAAAACAGTTACGGTGGTGGTTCGAATGACTGGACTCGTTTGACAGCATTCAAACAAACTGTTGGAAATACAAACTATGTGGGAATCCAAAGTTCTGAGTGGCAATGGGAAAAAGCTTATAAGGGCATCGTCTTCCCAGAGTATACTAAGGAACTTCCAAGTGCCAAGGTTGTTATCACTGAAGATGCCAATGCGGACAAGAAAGTCGACTGGCAGGATGGTGCCATTGCTTATCGTAGCATCATGAACAACCCTCAAGGTTGGGAAAAAGTTAAGGATATCACTGCTTACCGTATCGCGATGAACTTTGGTTCTCAAGCACAAAACCCATTCCTTATGACCTTGGATGGTATCAAGAAAATCAATCTCCACACAGATGGTCTTGGGCAAGGTGTTCTCCTTAAAGGATATGGTAGTGAAGGTCACGACTCTGGTCACTTGAATTATGCTGATATTGGTAAACGTATTGGTGGTGTCGAAGACTTCAAGACCTTGATTGAAAAAGCGAAGAAATATGGAGCTCATCTAGGTATTCACGTGAACGCTTCTGAGACCTATCCTGAGTCTAAATACTTTAACGAAAATATTCTTCGTAAGAATCCAGATGGAAGCTACAGCTATGGTTGGAACTGGCTAGACCAAGGTATCAACATTGATGCTGCTTATGACTTGGCGCATGGACGTTTGGCTCGTTGGGAAGACTTGAAGAAAAAACTTGGTGAAGGTCTCGACTTTATCTATGTGGACGTATGGGGCAATGGTCAATCAGGTGATAACGGTGCCTGGGCTACCCACGTTCTTGCTAAAGAAATTAACAAACAAGGCTGGCGTTTTGCGATTGAGTGGGGCCATGGTGGTGAATACGACTCTACCTTCCAACACTGGGCAGCTGACTTGACCTATGGTGGCTACACTAATAAAGGTATCAACAGTGCTATCACCCGCTTTATCCGCAACCACCAAAAAGATTCTTGGGTTGGGGACTACAGAAGTTACGGTGGTGCAGCCAACTACCCACTTCTAGGTGGCTACAGCATGAAAGACTTTGAAGGCTGGCAAGGACGAAGCGACTACAATGGCTACGTGACTAACCTCTTTACCCATGATGTCATGACCAAGTACTTCCAACACTTCACTGTAAGTAAATGGGAAAATGGTACACCAGTTACCATGACTGATAACGGTAGCACCTATAAATGGACTCCAGAAATGCGAGTGGAATTGGTAGATGCGGATAACAATAAAGTAGTTGTGACTCGTAAGTCAAATGATGTCAATAGTCCGCAATACCGCGAACGTACAGTAACGCTAAACGGACGTGTCATTCAAGATGGTTCAGCTTACTTGACTCCTTGGAACTGGGATGCAAATGGTAAGAAACTTCCTACTGATAAGGAAAAAATGTACTACTTCAATACGCAGGCCGGTGCAACAACTTGGACACTTCCAAGCGATTGGGCAAATAGCAAGGTTTACCTTTACAAGCTAACTGACCAAGGTAAGACAGAAGAGCAAGAACTCACTGTAAAAGATGGCAAGATTACCCTAGACCTTCTAGCAAATCAACCATACGTTCTCTACCGTTCAAAACAAACCAATCCTGAAATGTCATGGAGCGAAGGCATGCACATCTATGACCAAGGATTTAACAGTGGAACCTTGAAACACTGGACCATTTCAGGTGATGCTTCCAAGGCAGAAATTGTCAAATCACAGGGTGCAAATGAAATGCTTCGTATCCAAGGTAATAAGAGCAAGGTCAGTCTTACTCAGAAACTGACTGGCTTGAAACCAAATACCAAGTATGCTGTTTATGTCGGTGTTGATAACCGTAGTAATGCTAAGGCAAGTATCACAGTGAATACTGGCGAGAAAGAAGTGACTACTTACACCAATAAGTCACTCGCTCTTAACTATATCAAAGCTTATGCTCATAACAATCGTCGTGAAAATGCTACAGTTGATGATACAAGTTACTTCCAAAACATGTACGCCTTCTTTACAACTGAATCTGACGTATCAAATGTCACTCTGACATTGAGTCGTGAAGCTGGTGATGAAGCAACATACTTTGATGAAATTCGTACCTTTGAAAACAATTCAAGCATGTACGGAGACAAGCATGATACAGGTAAAGGAACATTTAAACAAGACTTTGAAAATGTAGCTCAAGGGATTTTCCCATTCGTAGTGGGCGGTGTCGAAGGTGTCGAAGACAACCGCACTCACTTGTCTGAAAAACACGATCCATATACACAGCGTGGTTGGAATGGTAAGAAAGTCGATGATGTTATCGAAGGAAATTGGTCACTCAAGACCAATGGACTAGTGAGCCGTCGTAACTTGGTTTACCAAACTATTCCGCAAAACTTCCGCTTTGAAGCTGGTAAGACTTATCGTGTAACCTTTGAATACGAAGCAGGATCAGACAATACCTATGCCTTTGTAGTTGGTAAGGGAGAATTCCAGTCAGGTCGTCGTGGTACTCAAGCAAGCAACTTGGAAATGCATGAATTGCCAAATACTTGGACGGATTCTAAGAAAGCCAAGAAGGCAACCTTCCTCGTGACAGGTGCAGAAACAGGCGATACTTGGGTAGGTATCTACTCAACTGGAAACGCAAGCAATACTCATGGAGATGCTGGCGGAAATGCCAACTTCCGTGGTTACAACGATTTCATGATGGACAATCTTCACATCGAAGAAATTACCCTAACTGGTAAGATGCTAACAGAAAATGCACTGAAGAACTACTTGCCAACTGTAGCCATGACTAATTACACCAAAGAGTCTATGGATGCTTTGAAAGAGGCGGTCTTTAACCTCAGTCAGGCAGATGATGACATTAGCGTGGAAGAAGCGCGTGCAGAGATTGCCAAGATTGAAGCTTTGAAGAATGCTTTGGTTCAGAAGAAGACAGCCTTGGTAGCAGAAGACTTTGAAAGTTTGGATGCGCCAGCTCAACCAGGTGAAGGTCTTGAGAATGCCTTTGATGGTAATGTGTCTAGTCTATGGCATACATCTTGGAATGGTGGAGATGTAGGCAAGCCTGCAACTATGGTCTTGAAAGAACCAACTGAAATCACAGGACTTCGTTATGTTCCACGTGCATCCGATTCAAATGGAAACTTGCGAGATGTGAAACTGGTTGTCACAGATGAGTCTGGTAAAGAACATACCTTCACAGTGACAGATTGGCCAAATAACAACAAACCAAAAGACATTGACTTTGGCAAGACAATCAAGGCTAAGAAAATTGTCCTTACTGGTACCAAGACTTACGGAGATGGTGGCGATAAATACCAATCTGCAGCGGAACTTATCTTTACTCGTCCGCAAGTAGCAGAAACACCTCTTGACATGTCTGGCTATGAAGCAGCTTTAGCTAAGGCGCAGAAATTAACAGACAAAGACAATCAAGAGGAAGTAGCTAGCGTTCAGGCAAGCATGAAATATGCGACGGATAACCATCTCTTGACGGAAAGAATGGTGGCCTACTTCGCAGACTATCTCAATCAATTAAAAGATTCTGCTACGAAACCAGATGCTCCAACAAGTAGCAAGGGTGAAGAGCAACCACCAGTTCTTGATGTACCTGAATATACAGGTCCTTACGGAACAGCTGGAGAAGAAGCGGCTGTTCATGACCTACCTGAGTTCAAAGGCGGCGCTAATGCGGTTGAAGCCTTGGTTCACGAATTACCAGAATACAAAGGTGGAGCCAATGCGGTCCTAGCGGCTGCAAATGAAGTTCCAGAGTATAGAGGTGGAGTCAATGCAGTTGAGGCCTTGGTGAATGAAAAGCCAGCCTACACAGGTGTATTGGCTACTGCTGGAGATCAAGCAGCTCCAACAGTTGAAAAATCTGAGTACCCGCTCACTCTAAGCCCAGTAGCTGATGCCAAAACTCTGGAAGCTAAAGATGAAGAAAAATTACCTGCTACAGGGGAGCACAGCTCAGAAGTAGCCCTCTTCTTAGCAAGTGTGAGTATCGCTTTATCTGCTGCGGTCCTTGCGACAAAACGTAAAGAAGAGTAATGAGATTTGATTTCAGCAGTTCAAAGCAACTCGAATCAAAAAGGAACAAACAGCCGGAGAGGACCTCTTGGTTCTCTCCTTTTTCAAAGGAGAAATGATACCGCTTACTCGTGTATGCGGATGAAAGGAATAGGAGAAAGATGGATAGACATTTTTTTGAGAAACGCTGTCACTATAGTATAAGAAAATTTGCAATCGGTGCAGCCTCCGTTATGATTGGTGCTAGTATCTTTGGCGCCAATATGGTTCAGGCGGCAGAAACAGCAACACCTTCAGAGACAGAGGGAAGTATCACTCATGTTCAAGCCCTGGATAAGTTACCAGATGATTTAGCCGCTGCGCTTGAAAAGGCGGATGCAGAAGCTGCAACAGAAGCAAGTCATGAAGAAACTCCAGCGACTGATGAGGGAACCAATCCTGCAGCAAGTGAAGAGGCAAAACCAGAGACAGGTCCTGCAAGTCCCAAGCCAGCAGAAACGCCCAAACCGGTTGAAACACCAAAGGCAGACAATAAACCAGCTGAAACTGCTACGCCCGCACCAAAACCAGCTGAAAAGACAATCGAAGATAGAGAGGATATCAATCATCTCGAAGGTGCTACTGCCCAAGCAAACAACCATGAGACTGGTACCAACTTTACTGCGGATAAGGCTATCGACGGAGATGACAATACTCGTTGGGCTACAGATAGAGATGCAGTAAAACCAACTTTTGAATTAACTCTTCCAAAAACTACCCTCATCAAACATGTGGAAATAGACTGGGATCGTCGTCTTCGTAATGGGCAAAATGATCCAAATATCAAATCTTGGAGTCTCTATTACGCAGGCCAAGAAGATGTGGGGGCTAATGGAGAAAAACAATGGAAACTAGCTCATACCAAAACTGGAGAACCTGTTTTAGATGAGAAAGTTGACCTAGCTGAAAGTATTCAAGCTAAATATCTTAAGTTAGAAATTAACGACTATCAAGCGGGCACAATGGGTTGGAGAAACGTTGGCATCCAAGAAATTCGAGCTTATTCTAACGTTCCGGACCATAGTAAGGTAACGGATATCCGCCAAGTAACCGAACTAACAGTAGCAGAAGATGGACAGTCTCTTGTCTTACCAACTTTACCAGGGAAAGTTAGCCTTATCGGAAGCAACAAGCAAGGTGTGATTGATCTTCAAAATCGTATCCATAAACCTCTGACAGATCAACGCGTTAAGGTTATGGTGCAGCAAATCAAAGACAGCCATACTTTCACTAAGGAATTTGAAGTAGTCATCAAGGGTCTACATCAGGACGAGGGTGTAGGTGTCAAACCAAAAGTAGCACCAGCTGTTCAACAATGGTATGGGAAAGAAGGCCAATCTTCTATCACTTCAGATACAGTCCTTGCGACAGGTGATTCTGGCTTTGATCAGGCAGCAACCTTCTACCAGTCAGACCTTGCTAGCCGTGGATTGGAACTAGCAACAGGTGACAAGCAGGCTCAAAAACGAATCGAATTTAAAAAGGTTGAAAACAAGGGTTATGGTAAAGAAGGGTACGGTATCACTATCCAAAATGATGTGATTACCATCGAAGCTGCCACAAACACAGGAGCCTTCTACGCCACTCGGACTCTTCTTCAAATGGGAGAAACAGACCTACAAAATGGCGAAATTCGTGATTTCCCAAGTTTCAGCCACCGTGGCTTTATGTTGGATACAGGTCGTAAATTTATCCCTTATGACACTCTTGTAGACATCATGCTCAACATGGCTTACTACAAGATGAACGACTTGCAGTTGCACCTCAACGATAACTATATCTTCCTTAAGGAACACTTGGCAAGTAAGAATTTAAGTCCAGAAGAACAACTCAAGTATGTACTTGAACACGCTAAGACTGGTTTCCGTGTGGAGACAGACATTGTCGGTAAGAATGGTCAAAAATTGACTTCAGATGAGCATTATACCAAGGAAGAAATGCAAAATCTGATTAAATTGGCCAAGGCCTTGCATATCAATCTAGTGCCAGAAATTGACACACCAGGTCATGCACTATCATTTGTCAAAGTCCGCCCAGACCTCATGTATCAAGGTAGTTTGAGTGATTATGCTGGCAAGCACAATGTTGAACGTGTTGCCATGCTCGACCTAGATAATAAATACGATGAAACGCTAGCTTTTGTCAAATCAGTTTATGACAAACTCCTCGATGGTCCAGATGCACCACTTCATGGGGTATCCACTGTTCATATTGGAACGGATGAATACTATGGCAGCAGAGAAAGTTACCGTCGCTATGTCAATGATTTGACCCAATATATCAAGTCTAAAGGTTACACCCCTCGTATCTGGGGCTCACTCAGTGCGAAGCGTGGGAACACTCCTGTTGATTGGAACGGAGTAGAGGTTGATATCTGGAGTATCGGATGGCAACGACCAAATGAAGCCATTGCTCAGGGAGCTAAGATTATCAACATCACAGATGTACCGACCTATAGTGTGCCAAGTGGAAGCAATAGTCAAGCAGCCTACGGGGACTATGCTAACTACGAACGTCAGTACAATAGCTGGACACCGAATGATTTTAGAACAGGTGGAGGTCCACTTCTACCAGCTTCTCATCCAAGTATCCTTGGTGGTGGGCACGCAGTTTGGAATGATAACATTGACCTTCATGAGACCGGTTTGACTTCTTATGATATCTTTAAACGCTTCTTCAAGAGCATGCAAACCACTGCGGAGCGCACTTGGGGATCTGATCGTGCAGCTGCGACCTTTGCAGAACGTACCCTACCAACGAGTCCTTATGCGCCACAGTCAAATCCTGATAAAGAGATTGACCAAAGTGATTTGTTTACCATCAATCCTGAAACAGTCAAGAACTATGCAAGTAAGAAAGTGAAGGCAAGCGAACAGGGATTGGCTTTTGAGAAAGACAGCAGTATCGAAGGCTTGGCTGGTGATGTTGGTCCAAGTCATGTCTTGAAGTTTGATGTGACTGTCACTGGAGACGGTGAACAAACCTTCTCAACAAGTGGGGACAACCGTATCTATCTAGCTGATAAAGATGGCTATCTTGCTTATCAATTTGAACAGTTCCATATCCAATTCAATAAAAAACTTGAAAAGAACAAACGTTATCAAATCTCTATCGTGACCAAACCACAATCAACAGAAGTCTATGTGGATGGTGAAAAGATTGAGCGTATAGCAAATCCAGCCCATCCTCGCTTTGCCCACAATAGCTTGGTTCTACCGCTTGAAAGCATCGGTGGTTTCAAAGGAATCTTGCATAGCGCAGAGTTGTCAGACAAACCATTTGTAAATCCTCGTTTGATTTCAAATGATAAGATTACAGCAACCGCAAGCAGTCAGCAACTTCCAGGAAACGCGACTGAAGGCGCTGTTGAAAAGGCCTTTGACAATGATCCAAATACCTTCTGGCATACTAAGTGGACTGGTGACACTGCGCCATACACCCTTACTATGACCTTGAAAGAAGCAGAAAAAGTCAATGGTTTGACCTATCTCCCACGTCCAGGTGGTGGAAATGGTGTCGTGACGCGCTACGAAATCTACGCACAAATAGATGGCCAAATGGTCAAGGTTTCAGAAGGAAGCTGGGACAACAACGCCCAAGAAAAAACAGTCAACTTTGCGGCGGTAGATACCAACAAGATTGAGTTGAAAGTATTGGAAGGCGTTGGTGGTTTTGCAAGTGCAGCTGAAGTTCATCTATTAAAACCTGTCAAAGAAGAGCAAGAAACGCCTGCACCAAGTCAACCAGAAAAACCAACTACACCTGAAAAACCAAAAGTAGACCAAACCGGTGATGGAACAGTTGAATTGGCAGATCAATTCACTGCAAGTAAACCAGCTAGCGAAGACAGCATTGCAGCTGCCAGCAAGAGCGCAGACTATCTCAAGAAAGAGTACAAGGTCTTCCCAACGCCACAAAAAGTGACTTATGGAGAAGGAGTCACAGCCCTTCGTAAGCAAGTCAATCTGGTCATGGGCGATCAACTCGATATCTATACTCGCAATCGCTTGAAGAGTGTTTTGCAGGACAATCAAGTATCTTATACAACTGGTAAGGCAGCAATCGCTGGCGCAACCAATATCTATCTTGGAGTGCATGGACAAGGTTCACAAGCAGAGCAAAACTTGTCCAATGTTTCAGCAGGTATCTTTGACAAGATCGACGCCTATGTCTTGAGCATCAAGGATAATTCGATTTCCATCGTCGGAAAAGACACAGATGCAGTCTTCTATGGTTTGACAACTTTGAAACACATGCTCAAGGAAAGCCAAGTACCAGTCCTTCGCAATGTAACAGTAGAAGATTACGCAGAGCTCAAGAACCGTGGTTTCATCGAAGGATACTATGGAAACCCATGGTCGAATGCCGATCGTGCAGAACTCATGCGTTTTGGTGGCGATTTGAAATTGAACCAATACTTCTTTGCACCAAAAGACGATCCATACCACAACAAGAAATGGCGTGAACTCTATCCAGAAGAAAAACTAGCTGAAATTCGTGAACTTGCTCGTGTCGGAAATCAAAGTAAAACCCGCTATGTCTGGACCATCCATCCATTCATGAACAACCGCATCCGCTTTGGCAATGAAGCGCATTACCAAGAAGATTTGGCAACCATCAAGGCCAAATTTACCCAGTTGATGAAAGTAGGTGTCCGTGAATTTGGTATCCTTGCAGATGATGCTCCAAGCCCAGTCGGAGGCTACAATAGCTACAACCGCTTGATGCAAGATATGACCAAGTGGTTGACTGAAATGCAGGGAACTTACAGTGGTCTTCGCAAAGAAATGATCTTTGTTCCTGGACAGTATTGGGGTAATGGACGTGAGGATGAGTTGAAATCCCTCAATGAAAATCTCCCAAGTTCAACATCCATGACCTTGACGGGTGGTAAGATTTGGGGTGAAGCCTCTGAAAGCTTCCTTTCAACTCTCAAGAACAATCTATCCGCAGGTGGTAAGACTTATCGCCCAGTTTCACTTTGGATTAACTGGCCAGTAACAGATAACTCTAAACAACACTTGATTCTAGGTGGTGGTGAGAAATTCCTTCATCCAAATGTGGATCCAAGCTTGCTATCTGGTATCATGTTGAACCCAATGCAACAGTCTGAACCATCTAAGATTGCCCTCTTTTCAGGAGCTCAATACTCATGGAAACAATGGAAATCAGAAGAAGAAGCTAAGAAAATCAATGACATTGCCTTCAACTTTGTAGAAAATGGTCATTTTGAAGATAGCAAGGTATCGGCAGCCTTCCGTGAACTTGGTAAGCACATGATTAACCAAAACATGGATAATCGTGTCGTCAAACTAGAAGAATCGGTAGACTTAGCTCCAAAATTAACAGACTTCATGACCAAGCTCAAAGCAGGTCAGGATGTGACTGCGGAACGTGCAGCCTTGCGTGCAGAATTTGCCAAGATTAAAGAAGCAGCCGAACTCTATAAAGCATCAGGCGATAAAAAAATGGTTGCCCAAATCCACTATTGGTTGGATAATGCAATCGATCAAATGAATGCTCTCGATGCCTTCCTTACAGGAACTGAAGCCATGGCTACAAACGATGCAGCCAAACTTTGGGATAGCTACTATAAAGGTTTGAAATTGTACGAACAGTCTCAAACTCACACCTTCCATTATGTAGACCATATGGAAAAAGCTGAATTGGGTGTTCAACATATTCGTTCATTTATCCTATCCTTGAAAGAAGTTCTAGCGTCTGAAGTTCAAAAAGTCTTGCATCCAGACCAAATCATCAGCACCTTTATCACCAATCGAACAGGTGTAGAAGGTGGTTTAGCAGAAGTAACGGATGGCGATTTGGCAACTCATGCGATTATTAAATCACCAAATAGCATCAAGACAGGTGATTATATTGGTATGAAGTTCAACAAACCGATAGCGATCCAAACCTTGACCTTTGCTATGGGAACGCAGGCAAATCCACGTGATACCTTTAGTAAGGCAGAAGTGCAGTATCAAGATGAAAATGACAACTGGGTAACCTTGAAAGAGCCAAGCTATGTCGGAAATGAATCCCTTCTTAAGTTTGAGAATCTCAACATCAAGGCCAAGGCAGTTCGTATGATTGCGACAGCAGATCGTGAAAATACCTGGTTTGCAGTTCAGGAAATTGCAGTTAACCGTCCAGTTGAAAAAGCTCGTAGCCAACAAGCAACGACAGTTAGTCTGAGCTCAAATTTAGTTTACAAACTAAATACCTCAGCTCGTCAAATCACTGATGGCAAGGACAATACAGAAGCCATGATGGCAAATGCTGACGGTAGCAATACGACACCAGTAGATGCTTGGGCACAACTGGACCTCGGTGAAGTCAAGTCAGTCACTAAAGTTCGTCTTCGTCAAGGAACAGGTGATAAACTTGCCGCAGGTGTGCTTGAGTATTCTACAGATGGTACTACTTGGCAGGAACTCGATCGCTTGTCAGGTGAGCAAACCAAGGAAGTGACTAGAGCAATCAATGCTCGTTATATCCGAGTACGCAATACCAAGGCCCTCGACCTCTGGTGGCGTATCCAGGACTTCTCTGTTGAGACACGCTCTGGAAACAGTGAGTTAACGGACACCAACGTCGACGCCTTGAAGGAAACACCAGTAGTGGATAGCTTGGGCAGTTACGAGCTTCAAATTCCAGCTGGAACCAAACTCCCTGCTCATAGCTATCTAGGAATGAAGCTTGACCGTATCCATCAAATCAAGAGCATCCAGCTCAAAGGTCAGGTCAACACTGCTCTTACTCTAGAGTACTCTGCAAATGCGCAAGAGTGGACACCAGCTAGCCAGTTGACAGACAGATCTGTAGTGAGCCACTTGGTTCGTTATGTTCGTCTGGTCAATAAAACAGATCAGGAACAAGCTGTGACAGCCACTTCTCTCCTTGTGACAACCAAAGAAGTACAACCAACCAAACTAGAATCTACAACTATGGGCATTCATCCAACATACGGAAGCAATGATGTTCGTAAACTGAACAACCTAGATCAACTGTTTGACGGTGTTTACAACAACTTCGTTGAGTTTTCAGACTATGCCCATAAAGATGGCCACGTAACCTTGAAACTTGGTAGCGAACGCACCATCAAGAAGATTAGAGCTTACATCCAAGACGGAACTCAAAACTATCTTCGTGATGGTAAGATTCAAGTCAGCCAAGACGGTAAAACTTGGACTGATGTCGTTACAGTAGGAGATGGTGTGGCCAATAGCACACATGATGATTCATTGACAGATGGTTGGACACATGATTCTAAAATGCCAGGAAATCGCTACATCGAAGGTGAATTGACGACACCAGTTAAAGCTAACTATCTCCGTGTCCTCTATACAGCGGATTATGATGCCCGTTTTGTAGGCTTTACAGAATTGGTCATCAACGATGGTGAATTTGTCAAACCAATCAATGATCCAACAGTAGAAGGAAGTAGTGGAGAAAGCCAAGGCAACCTTTATAATAATCTTGTAGACGGCAAAGTCTTGACCAGCTACAAGTCTGAAAAAGACAAGGGCGAATTGGTGTATCACTTGTCTGAACCAACCAATGCCAACCACCTTCGTCTCGTTTCCAGTCTTCCTGAAGGAGCTAAGGCACGTGTTCTTGCTAGAACACTCAAGGATGGTCAAGACAGTTGGCTAGACCTCGGTGCCATTACATCTAGTCTCCAAACCTTCGCTATCCGAAATGGTGGCTCTCTTCTAGACGTCAAATTAGTCTGGGAAGGTGGCAAGGCTGAGTTTTATGAATTGGCGAGCTTCTATCAAGAATTAACAGAAGAACCTGTTCAATCAAGCAAGGGTGAAGAACCAGCACCCGTTCTTGAGGTTCCTGAATTCACAGGTGGTGTCAATGCAGTTGAAGCCCTAGTACATGAACTTCCAGAGTACACAGGCCCCGTAGCGACAGTAGGTGACCAAGCTGCTCCAACAGTAGAGAAACCTGAGTTCAAGGGTGGTGTCAATGCAGTTGAAGCCCTAGTACATGAACTTCCAGAGTACACAGGCGCATTAGCAACAGTAGGAGACCAAACTGCTCCAACAGTAGAGAAACCTGAGTTCAAGGGTGGTGTCAATGCAGTGATGGCTCTAGTGCATGAATTGCCAGAATACACAGGCCCGCTAGCAACAGTAGGAGACCAAGCAGCTCCAACAGTAGAAAAACCTGAGTTTAAACTTAGCACTCTAGTTTCTGATCAAGGTAAGACTCCAGATCATAAACAAGAAATTGCTAGACAAGAAACAGCAAAACAGAGCTTGCCAGCAACAGGTGAGAGTCAATCTGACACAGCCCTCTTCCTAGCAGGTGTTAGCCTAGCCCTATCTGCTCTCTTTGTAGCAAAAACAAAGAAAGACTAGTATTTAGTAAAACCTCTTAACAAGATTACGAAATCCGTTTCCTATCTTTCCCAATGAGGTTTATAGTACAGAAAAAGCCTGAGAAGACATCTTCTCAGGCTTTTGTTAAGCACATAAATGCAATAGTGCTATGAAAAAATCACCCAGAAAACTCTGGATGATAAATGTTATGGTTGTGCTGGTTGAGGATTCTGATTTTGGTTCTGGTTTTGTTGACCAGGCGTTGTATTTGGTTGCTGGTTATTGGTATTATTGTTTGCACTATTATTCGTGCTTGGAGTAGTTGAGCTTGACTGTGAAGTTGAACTTTCTGATGTCGAGCTCGAACTTTCTGGTGTTGGGGCCTGTTGCGGAGCAGGAGCAGTCCATGCAGAACGAGCACCGTTTTTAAAGACGAACTCACCACTTCGGTAGAGGCCTTCTGGCATGGTCCAGTCGCCAGGGTTGTTATCCTCAGACAGATAAGTCATCATTGAACGGTAGACCTTAGCTGCAACATAGAAGCCATCACCAACGATAGGAGTAAGGCGGTTTGAGTAACCTGTCCACACAGCCATTGAATATTTGCGAGTATAACCAACAAACATTTCGTCTGGAGCTACATAACCAGTATTTTTGATGTAGTTTTCAATTTCATCGTCTGTATAGTTTGATGTACCAGTCTTACCAGCTTGAGGTAGCCAAGGGAGATAAGCACCACGACCCGTTCCGTATGCCAAGACAGTCTTCATCATTTCTGTCATCATATAGGCGGTCGTCTCTTTCATGGCACGAGTACCAGGATCAGCGTATTCTTTTGAGCTACCATCACTAAAGACGATTTTGTTGATATACATTGGTTTATGGTAGATACCACCGTTAGCAAAAGCAGCGTAAGCAGCAGCCATTTTCTCACTACTTGCTCCGTACTTTTTGTTTGACTCAGTCGTGTTACTTGAAATCGCGTTGGCATAGTGCATATCCGGATAGTCAATACCGATTCCATTTAGGAAGGTCTTGGCTCTATCCAAACCGACTTTGTTCAAGGTTTCTACGGCCGTAACGTTCCGTGATTGTTGGAGCGCATATTGGATGGTGATGTTTCCAAAATAACTTCTATCCCAGTTGTAAACAGGGGTATCTGTTCCAGGATAGTTGTATGGAACATCATGTACAATCGAAGCAGTTGAGTCGTAGATGTCATACTCCAAGGCAGGAGCATAGTCTGTGATCGGCTTCATGGTAGAACCCCAGTCACGGTTGGTTTCAACAGCTTGGTTGATTCCGAAGGAAACATTGCTTGATTGGTGACGAGAACCTAACTGAGCAATAACTTTCCCATTTGTTACATCCACAATCGTTGAAGCTACTTGCATTTCATCATCAGGATAGTTGACATACTCGTCGGTATTGTAGATATCCCAGAGATGTTGTTGAACTTTAGGATCAACGTTGGTGTAGACGTCCATACCAGTTGTTAAGAGGTTGTAGCCTGTTTCTTGTTCGACTTGATCGATTACCTCTTTGAGATAGTTGTCCATGTATGGAGGATAACTATTAGCCGATTTTAGACTTTGAAGTCCATCTGTAATCGGAGTATTAATCGCTTTTTCATATTGCTCAGCTGAAATGTAACCTTGCCCCTTCATCTCAGAGAGGACGAGATTACGACGTTCTTGAGCGGCTTCTGGATGCGAGTATGGATCATACTGGTTTGGAGCCTGAGGCATACCAGCAAGGAGAGCCAGTTGAGGAATACTTAAATCTTTGAGATCCTTGCCATAGTAACTTTGGGCAGCTGTCTGCATTCCGTAGTTACCGTTTGACATGTAAACCTTGTTGATGTAGTAGGTCAAGATCTCTTGTTTAGTCGCTTTTTGTTCTAGCTGAACAGCTAACCAAGCTTCCTGGGCCTTACGAGAAAGAGTCTGATCAGAAGTTGACGTAGAGAAGTAAGTTAATTTAATCAACTGCTGTGTCAAGGTGGAAGCTCCTTGCAGACCTCCACCACCACGAAGGTTTCGGAGGGTAGCACCTAGGATACGGATCGTGTCGATTCCTCGGTGATTAAAGAAGCGATGGTCCTCAATCGAAACAATAGCGTTGACCAAATCGGTCGGTATTTCGTTTGCTTGGGCATTGACCCGACGTTCTGATCCAAGATCAGCGATAAGCTCGTCATTGCTATCATAGATCTTACTTGACGTTGTAGCGACTAGTTTACTTTCAGAAAGTTCGGGAGCCTTGCTAACATAGTAGAGGAAGAGACCACCACCAAGCATTACAGCTGCGATAAATACAGTTAAGAGACTGATACTGACATACTTAGCTATTCGCAGAAAAGTTTGTTTGTTCATCTTGTTTTACCACCTAGTAAATGTTCTTTGATAATGTCGAGATAGGGAATTTGAGGAAAGGCACCCGGCTCAATCCTATATCCATTTTCTCGAATATATCCAAGTGGCATTGACTTCTGTCCCTTATCTTGATGATAGAAACGGATGAGGTCAATAGCCGGCAATAAGTAGGTTTCTTGCTGAGAAGAAAAGTGAAGGAGTACAAAGCAGATTCCTTGCTGGGCAAGGACTTGTTCCATATGCTGGATCTGATGGAGATGAAAATTCTTCATCGGTATCGCATGTTTTTGCCTGGTTTCCTTTGCTTCAAAGTCGATGTAGTATCCATCATAAACCCCTGAATAGTCAGTAGTTGAGGCTTGTCTGAAGTAGGCTTCAACGATCTTGGCTCGACTTCGTTGGGGATAGTCGACACGTACGATTTGGATGGGAGTCGGTTTCTTGTGAATAACAGCTAACCCATGCGACAAATAGTAGTCGTTCGTAGCATTGATCATCTTTTCAAAAGACATTCCCCGATTTGCGAAATTTTTAGTTTGTGACAGGGGTGCTTGCCTCTTTTGAGATGAAATTTTATGTGGATAGTTGACCATAATTCTCCTTATTGGTACAATAACATCACTCTATTATATCATAAATTTACAAAGAAAGGGTTAAAAATGACATCAGCCTTGATTTTAGGCTATTCAGCCTTTGACCTTGGTCTCTTTAATGACAAGGATATTCGCGTTGATATTATCAAAACAGCCATTCGGAGAGACCTGGAACGTCTAGCAGAGGATGGGGTGAACTGGCTTGTCTTTACAGGGACCTTGGGCTTTGAGTACTGGGCGCTTCAGGTGGCGAAAGACATGAAAGCAGACTATGGATTTCAGCTGGCGACCATTTTTGATTTTGAAACCCATGGCAGTAATTGGAATGAAGCAAATCAAGCGAAATTGAGTGAGTTCAAGCAGGTTGATTTTGTCAAATACGCCTATCCACAATATGAGCACAAGGGACAACTACGCGATTATCAAAAATTTCTGCTGGAAAATACAGATACTTGTTACCTTTTTTACGACGAAGAAAACGAAACCAAGTTACGATATTTTTACCAAATGATGAAAAATCAAGCGGACTATGTTACAAGAAGATTAACATTTGAGGACTTGAATGAAATAGTAGAAAATTTTTCTGAAAAGTAAGCCTTTGACCTTGATTTTTACTTGTCTTTTTTTATATAATAATACTAGTAACCCAGAATGGAGAGAGACATGGCAAGTATTATATTTTCAGCGAAAGATATTTTTGAACAAGAATTTGGACGTGAAGTACGTGGATACAGCAAAGCAGAGGTAGATGAATTCCTAGACGATGTGATTAAGGATTATGAAACCTACGCAGCTTTGGTCAAATCCCTTCGTCAAGAGATTGCTGATTTGAAGGAAGAATTATCTCATAAACCACAGGTAGCTCCAACTCAACCAGACTCTATTGAAGTAACGGCTTCTACTTCAATGACAAACTTTGATATTTTGAAACGCTTAAATCGTCTCGAAAAAGAAGTATTTGGTAAGCAAATCTTAGACAACCAAGATTTATAATTGACTAAGGAATGAGTGCAATTTTTGGATAATCGCGTGAAGAGATTCTCTTTTCATGAGGAAAGTCCATGCTAGCACAGGCTGTGATGCCTGTAGTGTTTGTGCTAGGCGAATCCATAAGCCTAGGGACGAGAAATCGTTACGGCAGTCGAAATGGCTAAGTCTTCGGATAGGTCAGAATAGGCTTGAAAGTGCCACAGTGACGGAGTCTTTCTGGAAACAGAGAGAGTGGAACGCGGTAAACCCCTCAAGCTAGCAACCCAAATTTTGGTCGGGGCATGGAGTGCACGGAAACGAACGTAGTACTCTGACTGCTATCAGATTTATGCTGTTAGCGGTAGACAGATGATTATCGAAGGAAGTGGTCCTAGTCACTTCTGGAACAAAACATGGCTTATAGAAAATTGCATATAGGTTGGGGCTGAGAAATCTTTCTCAACCTCATTTTTTAAAGTGAACAAGAGAAAGGTCTTGCAAGACTAGAAATGAAAGAACAATTTAATTTAATCGCAACTGCTGCGGCGGGTCTCGAGGCTGTCGTTGGACGTGAGGTGCGAGACCTTGGTTATGATTGCCAGGTTGAAAATGGGCGTGTCCGCTTTCAAGGAGATGTGAAGGCAATCATCGAGACCAATCTTTGGCTTCGTGCAGCGGATCGCATCAAGATTGTAGTCGGAAGTTTTCCTGCTAAGACTTTTGAAGAGCTTTTTCAAGGTGTTTTTGCTCTAGATTGGGAAAACTATCTCCCGCTAGGAGCACGTTTCCCGATATCAAAGGCAAAATGTGTGAAGTCTAAACTTCATAACGAGCCTAGTGTTCAGGCTATTTCCAAGAAGGCTGTTGTGAAGAAATTACAAAAACACTATGCCCGCCCAGAAGGAGTTCCCTTGATGGAAACGGGTCCCGGGTTTAAGATTGAGGTATCTATCCTGAAAGATGTGGCAACGGTCATGATTGACACGACAGGATCCAGTCTCTTTAAACGTGGTTATCGTACGGAAAAGGGTGGAGCGCCGATCAAGGAAAATATGGCAGCGGCCATTTTACAACTATCTAACTGGTATCCAGACAAGCCCTTGATTGATCCAACCTGTGGTTCAGGAACTTTCTGTATCGAGGCGGCTATGATTGCCAGAAAAATGGCACCAGGCCTTCGCCGTTCCTTTGCTTTTGAGGAATGGAACTGGGTCAGCGATCGGTTAATCCAGGAAGTTCGCACAGAGGCGGCTAAGAAAATTGATCGTGAACTTGAACTGGACATTATGGGCTGTGATATCGATGCTCGCATGGTGGAAATTGCCAAGGCAAATGCTCAAGCAGCAGGCGTCGCAGGTGATATCACCTTTAAGCAAATGCGGGTACAGGACTTGCGTACTGACAAGATTAATGGCGTTATCATTTCCAATCCACCCTATGGGGAGCGCTTGTCTGATGATGCAGGAGTTACCAAGCTCTATGCTGAGATGGGACAGGTCTTTGCACCATTGAAAACGTGGAGTAAGTTTATCCTGACGAGTGACGAAGCTTTTGAAAGCAAGTACGGAAGTCCAGCTGATAAAAAGCGAAAACTCTATAACGGGACCTTAAAAGTGGATTTGTATCAATACTTTGGTCAGCGTGTCAAACGCCAAGAGGTAAAATAGAAAGGTGAACTCATGAGTAAGAAAAGACGTGATCGTCATAAAAAAGGACATCAAGAACCACAATTCGACTTTGACGAAGCAAAAGACTTGACTGTTGGTCAAGTCATTCGTAAGAATGAAGAGGTTGAAGCAGGAGTATTGCCTGAGGACAGTATCTTAGACAAATACATCAAACAGCACCGTGAAGAAATCGAAGCCGACAAGTTTGAAACTCGTCAGTTTAAAAAAGAAGAGCTAGCCTCTACTCAAAATCTAGAGGAAATGATCCAAGAAGTTCGTGAATCAAGTGAGACTTCTGATCAGGTAGACGATTCAGACGTGGTTTCCGAGGAAGCTATTGAAGAGATAGAAAATGATGAGACTACTCAGTTTGTCCCACCACTTCAAGATGAAGAAAGTGCTGAAATAGAGCCTCTCGTTTTAACAGAAACAGAGCCCAAGGAAATAAACGAGGAACAAGAAGAGGAGATTTATACACCTCTATCACGTTCAGCTCAAACAGAACCTGAAACAGGCTCTAAGAAGAAAGGTGTCATCATCATTGCTTCAGTAGTAGCTGCAATCCTTGTGCTTGCTGGAACATATTATGTCTACCGTCAAGTATCTCGTTCAAACCAAGAAATCCAGTCTTCTCAAGCAGCCTCTTCGGATGATCAAGGGACACAAACAGCTTTGAAAGACTTCAATGATCTCTATGATACTTTCTATACGGATGCTAATAAGACAGCTCTGAAAAACAGCCAGTTTGATAAATTGAGTCAACTGAAAACCTTGCTAGATAAGTTAGAAGGTAGTCGTGATCATACATTAGCTAAGTCAAGATATGATAGCCTAGCAACTCAAATCAAGGCCATTCAAGATGTCAATGCCCTCTTTGAAAGTCCAGCTATTACGGACGGAGTTCTGGATACTAATGCTAAGGCCAAGGCGGATGCTAAATTTACAGAAATTAAGACAGGCAACACAGAACTAGACAAACTCTTGGATAAGGCCATTAGTCTTGGCAAGAGCCAACAAACCAGTGCTTCCAGCTCAAGTACGAGCTCTAGCTCTAGCACGAGTCAAGAAAGCTCAAGTTCAGCAACAGAAAGCAATGCGAGCAGCACTACACCTTCAACAAGCACCACGGTACCAGCTAGAGACACAAATGGTGGTTTGTCTGGCGATGGGGTTAATCTTCAAAGAAGTGCTAGTCGTGTACCGTACAACCAATCAGCTGTAGACGATAGCAACAACCCTGCTTGGACGTTTGCGGATGGTGTATTGGAACAAGTCCTAGCAACATCACGTGCTCGTGGCTATATCACTGGCAATCAATATATCCTAGAACGTGTCAATATCGTAAACGGAAATGGTTATTATAACCTCTATAAACCAGATGGAACCTATCTCTTCACCCTCAACTGTAAGACAGGTTACTTTGTAGGGAATGGTTCTGGTCACGCTGATGACTTGGACTACTAAGCGACCGTTACAAAATTCTTTCCTTTCATAGGTAAAAATGATAAAATAAAACATATTAAACAAGAGGAGTGTCACATGACAAAAGCTAACTTTGGTGTCGTAGGTATGGCCGTAATGGGTCGTAACCTTGCCCTAAATATCGAATCTCGTGGCTATACAGTTGCCATTTACAACCGTAGTAAAGAAAAAACAGAAGATGTGATTGCTTGCCATCCTGAAAAGAACTTTGTGCCAAGCTATGACGTGGAAAGCTTTGTAAACTCAATCGAAAAACCTCGTCGTATCATGCTCATGGTTCAAGCTGGACCTGGTACAGACGCAACTATCCAAGCCCTTCTTCCACACCTTGACAAGGGTGATATCTTGATCGACGGAGGAAACACTTTCTACAAAGATACCATCCGTCGTAACGAAGAGTTGGCTAACTCAGGTATCAACTTTATCGGTACTGGGGTTTCTGGTGGTGAAAAAGGTGCCCTTGAAGGTCCTTCTATCATGCCAGGTGGACAAAAAGAAGCCTACGAATTGGTTGCTGATGTTCTCGAAGAAATCTCAGCTAAAGCACCAGAAGATGGCAAACCATGTGTGACTTACATCGGTCCTGATGGAGCTGGTCACTATGTGAAAATGGTCCACAACGGTATCGAGTATGGTGACATGCAATTGATCGCAGAAAGCTATGACTTGATGCAACACTTGCTCGGTCTTTCTGCAGAAGATATGGCTGAAATCTTTACTGAGTGGAACAAGGGTGAATTGGATAGCTACTTGATTGAAATCACAGCTGATATTCTTGGACGCAAAGACGATGAAGGTCAAGATGGACCAATCGTAGACTACATCCTTGATGCCGCAGGTAATAAGGGAACTGGTAAATGGACTAGCCAATCAGCTCTTGACCTTGGTGTGCCATTGTCACTTATCACTGAGTCAGTATTTGCTCGCTACATCTCTACATACAAAGAAGAGCGTGTGCATGCTAGCAAGGTGCTTCCAAAACCAGCTGCCTTCAAATTTGAAGGTGACAAGGCTGAGTTGATTGAAAAGATCCGTCAAGCCCTTTACTTCTCAAAAATTATCTCATACGCACAAGGTTTTGCCCAATTGCGTGTGGCTTCTAAAGAAAATAACTGGAACTTGCCATTTGCGGACATCGCATCTATCTGGCGCGATGGATGTATCATCCGTTCACGTTTCTTGCAAAAGATCACAGATGCCTACAACCGCGATGCTGATCTTGCTAACCTTCTCTTGGATGAGTACTTCTTGGATGTTACTGCTAAGTACCAACAAGCAGTGCGTGATATCGTAGCTCTTGCTGTTCAAGCTGGTGTACCAGTGCCAACTTTCTCAGCAGCTATTACTTACTTTGATAGCTACCGTTCAGCTGACCTTCCTGCTAACTTGATCCAAGCGCAACGTGACTACTTTGGTGCCCACACTTACCAACGTAAAGACAAAGAAGGAACCTTCCACTACTCTTGGTATGACGAAAAATAAGTAGGTCTGCCATGGGGAAACGGATTTTATTACTTGAGAAAGAACGAAATCTCGCTCATTTTCTCAGTCTGGAACTCCAAAAAGAGCAATACCGAGTCGACTTGGTAGAGGAGGGGCAAAAAGCCCTCTCCATGGCTCTCCAGACGGACTATGACTTGATTTTACTGAATGCTCGTCTGGGGGATATGACAGCCCAGGATTTTGCAGACAAGCTGAGTCGGACAAAACCTGCCTCAGTGATCATGGTCTTGGACCATCGCGAAGAATTGCAAGACCAGATTGAGACAATCCAGCGCTTCGCCGTTTCTTACATCTATAAGCCAGTGATTATTGATCAGCTGGTGGCTCGTATTTCAGCGATTTTCCGAGGTCGGGACTTTATCGACCAACACTGTAGTCAGATGAAGGTCCCAACGTCTTACCGCAATTTGCGTATGGATGTAGAACATCATACCGTTTATCGTGGCGAGGAGATGATTGCTCTGACGCGCCGTGAGTATGACCTCTTGGCCACTCTCATGGGAAGCAAGAAGGTTTTGACTCGTGAGCAGTTGTTGGAAAGTGTTTGGAAGTACGAAAGTGCGACAGAAACCAATATCGTGGATGTTTATATCCGTTATCTACGTAGCAAGCTTGATGTAAAAGGTCAAAAAAGCTACATTAAAACCGTGCGTGGTGTTGGTTACACCATGCAAGAATAGAAATGCAGTTGCAGTTGTGTAACTGCTTTTTTTGAGGGATTTCTATATATTGACATACAGTCGGGTCTTTGCTACAATCAGTTATGGAGGAAAGATTTAATGAAATTTTTGAAAAAAATGTTGCAAGTTCTACTAGCAGTCTTTTTCTTTGCTTTGCTAGCGACAAGCACCGTCTTTGCGGATGATGCTGATTCAGAAGGCTGGCAATTTGTCCAAGAAAATGGTAGAACCTACTATAAAAAGGGGGACCTCAAAGAAACCTACTGGCGAGTGATTGATGGTAAGTACTATTATTTTGATCCTTTATCTGGAGAGATGGTGGTCGGCTGGCAATATATTCCGTTTCCATCTAAAGGTAGTACAATTGGTCCTTACCCAAATGGTATCAGATTAGAAGGTTCCCCAATGCCAGAATGGTACTACTTTGACAAAAATGGAGTGCTACAAGAGTTTGTTGGTTGGCAACAATTAGAGCTAAAAGATTCCTTAACCGTTGGGAAAAAACATGGTGAAGGCTGGGAAGGTCCCGAAGTTCTTAAATTAGCATACTACTACTTTGATCAAGATCATTCTTTAAAGACAGGTTGGCTTTATGATCAATCTAACTGGTATTACCTAGCAAAAACAGGAAATTCTGGGAATAAGAATCTTGGTGGTGAGAAACGTTCTGGTTGGATTCAAGATGCTTCCACTTGGTACTATCTAGATTCAGAAACTGGTATCATGCAAACTGGTTGGAAGCAAATTGGCAATAAGTGGTACTACCTCCGTTCATCAGGAGCTATGACAACTGGCTGGTATCAGGAAGGCTCAGCTTGGTACTATTTAGATGCTGAAAATGGCGATATGAAAACAGGCTGGCAATATCTTGGTAACAAGTGGTACTATCTCCGTTCATCAGGAGCTATGGCAACTGGTTGGGTGAAAGATGGTTCAACTTGGTACTACCTAAATGCAAGTAATGGAGATATGAAGACAGGTTGGACAAAAGTAAATGGAAACTGGTATTATCTCAATTCCTCTGGAGCAATGGTTACAGGTAGCCAAACTATCGATGGTAAAGTTTATAATTTCGCCTCATCTGGTGAGTGGATTTAATATTGGAGGGTATATAGATGAAAATTTTGAAAAAAATGATGCAAATCGCATTAGCAGTCTTTTTCTTTGCTTTGCTAGCTACAAATACTGTATTTGCGGATACCACAGGTGGCCAATTTGTTGATAAGGATAATAGAAAATATTATGTAAAAGATGATCATAAAGCAATCTATTGGCATAAAATAGACGGTAAAACTTACTATTTTGGTGATAGAGGAGAGATGGTTGTCGGTTGGCAATACGTAGAAATTCATGGAACAGGTTATCGTGATAATTTATTTAATAATCGTCCAGTCTTAGAAATTGGCCTTCAACAGAAGTGGTACTATTTTGGACAAGATGGTGCTTTGCTAGAACAAACAGATAAACAAGTACTAGATGCAAAAACATCTGAAAATACAGGAAAAGTATATGGTGAACAATATACTCCATCTCCTGAAAAGAGAACTTATTATTTTGATAATGGTTATGCCGTAAAGACGGGTTGGATTTATGAAGACGGCAATTGGTATTATTTAAATAAGCTAGGAATTTCTGGCGATGATTCTTACAATCCACTACCAATTGGTGAAGTTGCTAAGGGTTGGACTCAAGATTTCCATGTTACTTTTGGCATTGATAGAAGCAAACCTGCTCCATGGTACTACTTAGATCCAACAACTGGCATCATGCAAACAGGTTGGCAACATCTTGGTAATAAATGGTACTATCTCCGTTCATCAGGAGCAATGGCGACTGGCTGGTATCAGGTAGACTCATCTTGGTATTATCTAGATGCTGAAAATGGTGATATGAAAACGGGCTGGCAATACCTTGGGAACAAGTGGTACTATCTCCGTTCATCAGGAGCCATGGCGACTGGCTGGTATCAGGTAGGTTCGACTTGGTACTACTTACATGCAAGTAATGGAGATATGAAGACAGGCTGGTTCCAGGTCAATGGCAAATGGTACTACGCATACAGCTCAGGTGCTTTAGCAGTGAATACGACCGTAGAAGGCTATTCGGTCAACTATAATGGCGAATGGGTTCAATAATGAAAGAGGCGATTGTGAAGGAAACAATCGCTTTTTTTGTGAAAATATAATAAAATAGATAGGAGAAAATACTACTGTATGAAATGAGACGGTCTTTTCGTCTGGTTAAAGGAAAACATGACAAAAAAAGTTGGTGTCGGTCAGGCACATAGTAAGATTATTTTAATAGGAGAGCACGCTGTCGTATACGGCTATCCTGCCATTTCCCTACCTCTTTTGGAGGTGGAGGTGACATGTAAGGTGGTCCCTGCTGAAAATCCGTGGCGTCTTTATGAGGAGGATACCTTGTCCATGGCAGTTTATGCATCGCTGGAGTATTTGGATATCAAAGAAGCTTGCATTCGATGTGTGATTGACTCAGCTATCCCTGAAAAACGGGGAATGGGTTCGTCAGCGGCTATCAGCATAGCGGCCATACGTGCGGTATTTGACTACTATCAAGCCAATCTGCCTCATGATGTACTGGAAATACTGGTCAATCGGGCTGAGATGATTGCCCATATGAATCCAAGCGGGTTGGATGCCAAGACCTGTCTCAGTGACCAACCCATTCGCTTTATCAAGAATGTTGGTTTTACAGAACTTGAGATGAACCTATCTGCCTATTTGGTGATTGCAGATACGGGTGTTTATGGTCACACTCGTGAAGCCATCCAAGTGGTTCAAAGTAAGGGCAAGGATGCCCTACCGTTTTTGCATGCCTTGGGAGAATTGACCCAGCAAGCAGAAGTTGCGATTAGACGAAAAGATGCTGAGGAACTGGGACAAATCCTCAGTCAAGCGCATTTACATTTAAAAGAAATTGGTGTCAGCAGCCCTGAGGCAGACTCCCTCGTTGAAACGGCTCTTAGCTATGGTGCTCTAGGTGCCAAGATGAGTGGTGGTGGGCTAGGAGGCTGTATCATAGCCTTGGCAGCCAATCTGGATCAAGCAGAAGAACTAGCAAAACGATTAGAAGAGAAAGGAGCTGTTCAGACATGGATCGAAAGCCTGTAACAGTACGTTCCTACGCAAATATTGCCATTATCAAATATTGGGGAAAGAAAAAAGAAAAAGAGATGGTTCCTGCTACTAGCAGTATCTCTTTGACTTTGGAAAATATGTACACAGAGACAATCTTGTCGCCTCTGCCAGCCCTTGCGACGGCTGATGCCTTTTATATCAATGGTCAGCTCCAAAATGAGGCAGAACATGCCAAGATAAGTAAAATCATCAATCGCTACCGTCCAGAAGGTGAAGGATTTGTCCGTATTGATACCCAAAACAACATGCCGACTGCGGCTGGCTTGTCATCCAGTTCTAGTGGTTTGTCCGCCTTGGTCAAGGCTTGCAATGCTTATTTCCAGCTTGGTTTGAATCGGAGCCAGTTGGCGCAGGAGGCTAAGTTTGCCTCAGGGTCGTCCTCTCGCAGTTTTTATGGACCGTTAGGTGCCTGGGATAAGGATAGTGGGGAAATCTACCCTGTAGAGACAGACTTGAAACTAGCCATGATCATGTTGGTGCTAGAGGACAAGAAAAAACCAATCTCTAGCCGTGATGGGATGAAACTCTGTGTGGAAACCTCGACGACTTTTGATGACTGGGTGCGTCAATCTGAGAAGGACTATCAGGATATGCTGCTTTATCTCAAGGAAAATGACTTTACCAAAGTTGGGGAATTAACGGAGAAAAATGCCCTAGCCATGCACGCTACGACCAAGACTGCTAGTCCAGCCTTTTCTTATCTAACGGATGCTTCCTATGAAGCCATGGACTTTGTCCACCAGCTTCGTGAGCAAGGGGAAGCCTGCTACTTTACCATGGATGCCGGTCCCAATGTCAAAGTTCTCTGTCAGGAGAAAGACTTGGAGCATTTATCAGAAATCTTCGGTCAACGTTACCGCTTGATTGTGTCAAAAACAAAGGATTTGAGCCAAGATGATTGCTGTTAAAACTTGCGGAAAGCTCTATTGGGCTGGTGAATATGCTATTCTAGAGCCAGGACAGCTGGCCTTGATAAAGGCGATACCTATCTATATGAGGGGAGAGATTGCCTTTTCTGATAGCTACCGTATCTATTCAGATATGTTTGATTTCGCAGTGGACTTGACGCCAAAACCTGACTACAGCTTGATTCAAGAAACGATTGCTTTAGTGGGAGATTTCCTCGTTTATCGTGGGCAAACCTTGAGACCTTTTTCTTTGGAAATTCGTGGAAAAATGGAACGGGAAGGCAAAAAGTTTGGTCTAGGTTCTAGTGGTAGCGTCGTTGTCTTGGTGATTAAGGCCCTGCTGGCTCTATATGATATTACGGTTGATCCGGAACTCTTGTTCAAGCTGGCTAGCGCGGTCTTACTCAAGCGAGGAGACAATGGTTCTATGGGAGACCTTGCCTGTATCGTTGCAGAGGATTTGGTTCTCTACCAATCTTTTGATCGAAAGAAGATAGCTACTTGGTTGGAAGAAGAAAGCTTGGCAACAGTTTTGGAGCGTGACTGGGGCTTTTCTATCTCACACGTACAACCTGCCCTAGAATGTGATTTCCTAGTGGGATGGACCAAGCAAGTGGCTGTATCGAGTCAAATGGTTCAGCAAATCAAGCAAAACATCAATCAGAATTTTTTAACTTCCTCAAAAGCAACGGTGTCTGCTTTGGTAGAAGCCTTGGAGCAGGGGAATGCAGAAAAAATTATCGAGCAGCTGGAAACAGCTAGTCGGCTTTTAGAAGGCTTGAGCCTAGATATATACACACCTTCGCTGAGACAGTTGAAAGAAGCCAGTCAAGATTTGCAGGCTGTTGCCAAGAGTAGTGGCGCTGGTGGTGGTGACTGTGGGATTGCCTTGAGTTTTGATGAGCAATCAACTGAAACCTTAAAAAATCGTTGGGCCGATCTGGGGATTGAGCTCTTATACCAAGAAAGGATAGGACATGACGACAAATCGTAAGGATGAGCATATTCGATATGCCCTTGAGCAAAAAAGCTCCTATAATAGCTTTGATGAGGTTGAGTTAATCCACTCCTCGCTACCGCTCTATGACCTAGATGAGATTGATTTGTCTACAGAATTTGCAGGTCGTAAGTGGGACTTTCCTTTTTATATCAATGCCATGACGGGTGGAAGCGATAAGGGAAGAGAAATCAATCAAAAGCTGGCTCAGGTGGCAGAAGCCTGTGGGATTTTGTTTGTGACGGGCTCTTATAGTGCAGCCCTCAAGGATCCAACAGATGACTCTTTTTCTGTCAAATCCAGCCATCCAAATCTCCTCCTAGGAACCAATATTGGCTTGGACAAGCCTGTTGAGTTGGGACTTCAGACTGTAGAAGCGATGAATCCTCTTCTCCTGCAAGTGCACGTCAATGTTATGCAGGAATTACTCATGCCGGAGGGAGAAAGAAAGTTTCGAAGCTGGCAATCGCATCTAGCAGATTATAGCAAGTGGATCTCTGTTCCTATTATTCTCAAGGAAGTCGGTTTTGGCATGGATGCCAAGACCATCGAGAGAGCCTATGATCTGGGTGTTCGAACGGTTGACCTATCAGGTCGTGGTGGCACCAGCTTTGCCTATATCGAAAACCGTCGCAGTGGTCAGCGTGATTACCTCAATCAATGGGGGCAGTCTACTATGCAAGCCCTTCTTAATGTCCAAGACTGGAAAGATAAGGTTGAACTTTTGGTCAGTGGAGGTGTTCGGAACCCACTTGATATGATTAAGTGCTTGGTCTTTGGAGCCAAGGCTGTGGGATTGTCACGAACCGTTCTGGAATTGGTTGAAACCTACTCGATCGAGGAAGTGATTAGCATCATCCAAGGCTGGAAAGAAGATCTACGTTTGATCATGTGTGCCCTTAATTGTGCCACCATAGCGGATTTGCAAAACGTAGACTATATTCTTTATGGCAAACTCAAAGAAGCAAATGGTCAGATCTAAAGAGGTCGGGAAAAGAATCCCGCCCTTTTTTGTATCTCTTTGTCAAGCGCTTTTTCCATCCTCAGACCGAGGTGACTTTTTTGAATTGTGATAAAATAGAAAAGAGAGGATGCAGCTATGAAAAAATTTCAAATCTTTTTATTTATTGAAGCCTGTCTGTTGACGGGGGCTCTGATTTTGATGGTATCAGAGCATTTTTCGCGTTTTCTGCTGATTCTGTTCCTCTTTTTACTCTTGCTCCGCTATTATACAGGGAAAGAGGGCAACAACGTCTTCCTCCTTGTAGCGACTATTCTTTTCTTTTTCATCGTCATGCTCAATCCCTTTGTGATTTTAGCTATCTTTGTGGCAGTGATCTACAGTCTCTTTCTTCTCTATCCAATGATGAACCAAGAAAAAGAGGAGACGGATTTGGTCTTTGAAGAGGTGGTGACAGTTAAAAATGAACGAAACCCTTGGTTTGGCAATCTCCATCATTTCTCTAGTCACCAGACCTGCCAGTTTGACGATATCAATCTCTTTCGCCTCATGGGCAAGGACACTATTCATTTAGAAAGAGTTATCCTAACCAATCATGACAATGTCATCATCCTCCGTAAAATGGTCGGAACGACTAGGATTATCGTACCTGTAGATGTTGAAATCAGTCTAAGTGTCAACTGTCTCTATGGAGATTTAACTTTCCTCCATCAACCCAAGCGAGCCCTTCGCAATGAACACTATCATCAGGAAACCAGAGACTATCTCAAGAGTAACAAGAGCGTCAAGATTTTCCTAACTACTATGGTTGGCGATGTGGAGGTGGTCAGAGGATGAAAAAGCAATCCTATCTATTAATCGGGCTGACTTCTCTCCTCTTTATCCTCTTTTTGACCAATAGTCTACTTGATATTCTTAATCTTGATTGGTCCTATTTGATACAAGATATTGAGAAAACAGAAAAGTTAATCTTCTTAGTCTTGGTCTTTAGCCTTTCCATGACCTTCTTTTTTGTCCTCTTTTGGCGGGTGATGGAAGAAATTTCTCGCAGAAAAATGCAGGTCAATCTCAAGCGCTTGTTAGCGGGGAAAGAGCTTGTTTCTTTTGCAGATCCAGACTTGGATGCAAGTTTCAAGACATTATCTGGCAAACTCAATCTCTTGACAGAAGCTGTTCAAAAGGCTGAAAATCAAAGCCTAGTTAAGGAAGAAGCACTCATCGAGAAAGAACGGAAGCGGATAGCACGTGATTTACACGATACGGTTAGTCAGGAGTTGTTTGCGGCCCATATGATTTTATCAGGTGTCAGTCAGCAGGCTTTGAAGCTTGATAGAGAAAAGATGAAGACCCAGTTGCAAAGTGTCGCAGCCATCCTGGAGACAGCCCAGAAAGATCTACGGGTCTTGCTCTTGCATTTGCGACCAGTTGAGTTGGAAGAGAAGAGTTTGGTTGAGGGGATTCAAATCCTCTTAAAAGAGCTTGAGGACAAGAGTGATCTCGAGGTAAGTCTCAAGCAAAATGTATCTAAATTGCCCAAGAAGATTGAAGAACATATCTTCCGTATTTTGCAGGAGTTGATCAGCAATACCCTCCGCCATGCCCAGGCATCTTGCCTAGATGTCTACCTCTATCAGACAGAGGTAGAATTGCAGCTGAAGGTGGTGGACAATGGGATTGGTTTCCAGTTAGGGAGCTTAGACGACTTGAGTTATGGACTGAGAAATATTAAGGAGCGGGTCGAAGATATGGCAGGTACTGTTCAACTTTTGACAGCACCTAAGCAAGGACTGGCGGTTGATATCCGTATTCCCCTGCTAGATAAGGAATTATAAGGAGTAGAGATGAAAATTTTACTGGTAGATGACCATGAAATGGTCCGATTGGGCTTGAAAAGCTACTTTGACCTCCAAGACGATGTAGAAGTTGTGGGCGAAGCTGCCAATGGGGCTCAAGGTATTGAGTTGGCCTTGGAACTCCGTCCAGATGTCATTGTCATGGATATTGTCATGCCTGAGATGAATGGGATTGATGCAACCTTGTCCATCCTCAAAGAATGGCCCGAAGCCAAGATTTTGATTGTGACCTCTTACTTGGACAATGAAAAAATCATGCCAGTTTTGAATGCTGGTGCCAAAGGCTATATGCTTAAGACTTCTAGTGCGGACGAACTGCTCCACGCTGTTCGTAAGGTTGCTGCTGGTGAGCTTGCTATTGAGCAAGAGGTCAGCAAGAAGGTCGAATACCACCGCAATCATATCGAACTTCATGAGGAACTGACTGCGCGTGAACGAGATGTCCTACAACTCATCGCCAAGGGCTATGAAAATCAGCGCATCGCAGACGAACTCTTTATCTCTCTCAAGACGGTCAAAACCCATGTGTCTAATATCCTAGCCAAGCTTGAGGTCAGCGATCGCACCCAGGCGGCGGTCTATGCCTTTCAGCACCACTTGGTGGGGCAGGAGGATTTTTAGATGAGTCTTGCAGATTTACTTGTGGAGCTAGAAGCGACAAAAGATCCGCATAAAGCAGGCCCCATGGAAGCCTATATGCGCCATCAGTTTTCCTTTCTAGGCGTTGCAGCTCCTGAAAGAAATGCACTCTATAAAAAGTATTTTCCAAGTGCGAAAAAAACAAAGGTCATCGATTGGAATTTTGTAGACATCTGCTGGGAAAAGGATGCCAGAGAATATCAGTATGTGGCTGCAAACTATTTGAAGGCCATGCAGACTTATTTGACGGAGAGCGATTTGCCTAAGATTGAGCATCTGGTCGTGACCAAGTCCTGGTGGGACACGGTAGATATCCTAGACCGAGTAGTAGGAAGTTTGGTATATGACAAGCCAGAACTTGAAGAAAGAATTCTCCAATGGAGTCTATCAGATAATATATGGCTGAGACGAGTTGCTATTGACCACCAGTTGTTAAGAAAAGAGAAGACCAATGTCCAGCTAATGGAAAAGATCCTGCTCAATAATCTGGACCAGACAGAATTTTTTATCAACAAGGCCATCGGTTGGGCTTTGCGAGACTACTCAAAAACCAATCCGGAATGGGTAGCAAGCTTCACCGAAAAAAACAAGGAAAGAATGTCTGAACTTAGTATCAGAGAAGCCAGTAAGTACCTTTAGCATTATTGAAAAGCGCATTCATTACTTGAAAATTAACCGTAGTTTATGCTATAATAGACTGTATTTAAAAAATTTTAAGGAGAAATGACAGAATGTCTGTATCATTTGAAAACAAAGAAACAAACCGTGGTGTCTTGACTTTCACTATCTCTCAAGACCAAATCAAACCAGAATTGGACCGTGTCTTCAACTCAGTAAAGAAAACTCTTAACGTTCCAGGTTTCCGTAAAGGTCACCTTCCACGTCCTATCTTCGACCAAAAATTTGGTGAAGAGTCACTTTACCAAGACGTTATGAACGCTCTTTTGCCAAACGCTTATGAAGCTGCAGTAAAAGAAGCTGGTCTTGAAGTCGTTGCACAACCAAAAATTGACGTAACTTCAATGGAAAAAGGTCAAGACTGGGTTATCACTGCTGAAGTCGTGACAAAACCTGAAGTAAAATTGGGCGACTACAAAAACCTTGAAGTATCAGTTGATGTAGAAAAAGAAGTAGCTGACGCTGACGTTGAAGAACGTATCGAACGCGAACGCAACAACTTGGCTGAATTGGTTATCAAAGACGGCGCTGCTGAAAATGGCGACACTGTTGTCATCGACTTCGTTGGTTCTATCGATGGTGTTGAGTTCGACGGTGGAAAAGGTGAAAACTTCTCACTTGGACTTGGATCAGGTCAATTCATTCCTGGATTTGAAGACCAATTGGTAGGTCACTCAGCTGGCGAAACTGTTGACGTTGTCGTAACATTCCCAGAAGACTACCAAGCAGAAGACCTTGCAGGTAAAGAAGCAAAATTCGTAACAACTATCCACGAAGTAAAAGCTAAAGAAGTTCCAGCTCTTGACGATGAACTTGCAAAAGATATCGACGAAGAAGTGGAAACTCTTGACGAATTGAAAGAAAAATACCGCAAAGAATTGACTGCTGCGAAAGAAGAAGCATACAAAGATGCCGTTGAAGGTGCAGCAATCGATAAAGCTGTAGAAAACGCTGAAATCGTAGAACTTCCAGAAGAAATGATCCACGAAGAAGTTCACCGTTCAGTAAATGAATTCCTTGGAAACTTGCAACGTCAAGGGATCAACCCTGACATGTACTTCCAAATCACTGGAACTACTCAAGAAGATCTTCACAAACAATACGAGGGAGAAGCTGAGTCACGTACGAAGACTAACCTTGTTATCGAAGCAGTTGCCAAAGCTGAAGGATTTGACGCTTCAGAAGAAGAAATCCAAAAAGAAATCGAGCAATTGGCTGCAGATTACAACATGGAAGTGGCACAAGTTCAAAACTTGCTTTCAGCTGACATGTTGAAACACGATATCACTATCAAAAAAGCTGTTGAGTTGATCACAAGCACAGCAACAGTTAAATAATCTTAAAAGATAAAAAGCCCACCTGACTAGGTGGGCTTTCTGTTGCGCTATTTTCCAAAAATCTCTTTGAGGTCTGCATCTGTAATCCCAATCATGGCTGGGATGCTAGACCAGTTTTTCTCGGTGAGGATGTAGGATTGTTCAGAGTCACTTGCTGTGGCAGTTTCAGAGAAGGCTTGTTTACTTTCTTCAATATTATTTTCAATTAAATCACTGAAGCGTTCAATCAGATAGGTCTTGCGAGCAGTCCCGATATGCTTGACTGCATAGTCAAAGGCCTGTAATTCGCCTAGTAAGATAAGCTTGCTCTTGGCGCGTGTAATGGCTGTATAGATGAGATTGCGCTCCAGCATGCGCTTGCTAGCACTAGTAATGGGTAGGATGACAACAGGAAACTCACTTCCCTGAGACTTATGGATACTCATGGCATAAGCCAGACGAATCTTGTACCATTCGTTACGTGGGTAGACGACTTCATTGCCATCGAAATCAATGACAATCTCGTCTTGTTTGGACTCGGTGTATTTTCCAGGAATCAGGTCTGTGATGTAGCCTAGGTCTCCATTAAAGACATTGACTTCGGCATCGTTGACTAGGTGAATGACCTTGTCCCCTGTTCGATAGTGACACTGAGTGGCTTCAAAGCCCACTTGTCCTTTTTGGTGAGGATTGAGCAGGTCTTGCATAAGCTGATTGATGGCGTCAATGCCAGCAGTTCCTCGATACATGGGCGCTAGCACTTGAATATCGCGAGCCGGGATACCACTTCTGAGGGCAGCGCCAAGAATTTTCTCAATGGTAGCGGGGATATGACCACTAGCGATTTCAAAGTAGGAGCGGTCTGCTTTTTTCTGGGTAAAGTCAGCTGGCAAGATTCCCTTTCGAATTTGACTAGCCAAGGTAACGATAGTTGATTCTTCGCTCTGACGATAAATTTTTTCCAAGCGAGTCTGAGGAATCAGGGGTATCTGGAGCAGGTCAGCCAGGACTTGTCCGGGACTAACAGAAGGCAATTGGTCGCTATCCCCTACGATGAGAATTTTACTGTTAGAAGAGATGTTGGAGAAGAGTTGGTTGGCTAGCCAAGTATCCACCATGGAAAACTCATCTATAATGATAAAGTCGGCATCCAGATAATCTTCTAGATGACTAGTATCATCGTCTCCCGTCATCCCCAAATGACGGTGTATGGTCGCGCTAGGCAAACCTGTCAATTCATTCATGCGCCGAGCCGCTCGACCAGTTGGAGCTGCTAGAAGGATAGGCAGACTGCTTTTCTTCCTGAGATCAAGTCCTTCTAAAAGTGCATAAACAGCGATAATTCCATTGATAACAGTCGTCTTACCTGTACCAGGCCCACCTGTCAGGATAAAGACCTTGTTCTGGATAGCGTCGCAGATAGCCTGTTTTTGAATGGTATCGTACTGAATCCCCAGTTCTTGCTCGACAGTAGAGATATGCTTGTGAATGGTTTCTAGATCTTGGCTCTTCTGTTTTCCTTTTTCAAGGATACGAACCAAGTGACTGCGGATGCCTTCTTCAGCGAAAAAGAGGCTGTTATCAAAGATTTTGGTATCAATCTGCTGAACCTTGTCTTCTTCGATGAGATGGGAGAGTTCCTGAGCGACTTGGCTGGGGTTCAGTTCCACAGGACGAGAAGACTCGAGGAGAGTCAGGGTTTGTTCCAGCAAATCTCGGGCTTCCATATAGGTATCGCCCGTATCCATACATCCCTGAAAAAGACTGTGGACAAGGCCAGCACGGAAGCGTTCAGGGGCTTGACTTTCGATGCCTAGTTCGGCGGCTAATTGGTCAGCAATGGTAAAACCCAAGCCCTTGATATCTTCGACCAGTTGGTAGGGATAGTTTTCGACAATATCCAGTGTTTCTTCCTTGTAAAAGTCTTGAATCTGAAAGGCTAGTTTATTTGGAATGCCGTAGTTGGCAAGTTTAGCCAAGACCATTTCTGTCCCATAGTTGAGACGGAGGGTGGAAACAAAAGCCTCACGGTTTTTGGCAGAGAGCCCTGAGATGCCTTCTAGCTTTTCAGGATGTTCCAGAATTTCGTCAATGGTATTGTCACCATAGGTATCAACAATTTTCTGGGCAGTCTTGAGACCGATTCCCTTAAAATGGCTGCTAGAGAAATATTTGACCAAGCCCTTACTAGTGGGTTTTGCTCTTTCGTAACGGGAAATCTGCAGTTGTTCTCCATACTTGGAGTGCTGAACGATTTGCCCCCAAAAAGTATAGTCTTCGCCCTCAATCACGTCCGCCATGGTTCCTGTAACGATGATTTCAAAATCGTCAAAGTCCTCCGCATTGGTATCTTCGATATCTAAGAGGAGGATGCGATAGAAATTACTGACATTTTCAAAAATAATGCGTTCAATAGTGCCTGAAAAATAAACTTCCATAGGTTTCCTTTACATGAGTTTATGAGAATTGGTCTCTTAGCAACTTTGAAAAAACTAGATGACTAAAAGTTTTTTCTCACAATAGAAAAAGAGACTGAGACTTAGCATTCTCGGCCTCTTCCTTATCTTAAAATGTTCCGATACGGTTAAGTGGCCAGAAACGGAATTTTGCTTCGCCTTTGATTTCGCTAGCCTTGAAGGTACCAACATGGCGGCTGTCGCTAGAGACGAGACGATCGTCACCAAGGAGAAGGTACTCGCCTTGAGGGACAGTAAAGCTGAAGCTGGTATTGGAATTGACATCGACTGTAAAGGCATGTGCTTTTTGAGCAAGTTCTCTAAAGTAGACTCCCTTATTGCCTTCAAATCCTTTGCCAGTATAGGTGTTTTGCAACTTTTCTGTTTTGAACAAGTTGAGGTATTCAGCTAGGTAGGGTTCATCCGTTTCTTTATCGTTGATAAAGAGTTTGTCATTTTCGTATCGGATGGTATCTCCGGGCATACCGATGACCCTTTTGACAATGTCTTTATTTCCTTCTTCCTCATGCGCAACCACAATGTCGAAGCGGTCAATTGGGAGGTGTTTAACAACGAAGAGAACTTCTCCGTCGGCTAGAGTAGGGTCCATCGAGTGTCCTTCTACACGGACATTGCTCCAAAGAAAGATACGGCTAAGACCGACCAGTGCGATAATCAGGAAGAAAACTCCCCATTCTTTTAGAAATGTTTTAAACGAATTCATAATTTACCTTTCTAGAAGTGCTTTGGCTTTTTCAGTGTTTTTAAAATGTAGTTTGGCACAGAAATGAAGTCCCTTCATGCCATAGACCTGAAGGATTTTGCTAGCAACCTTATCTGATGCAGTTCCAGCGCCACTTGGCAGTTGATAGCCCAGTTCTCGTCCCAGATTTTCCAAGTTTTCGAGGAAGAGATCACGAGCGATGATGGAGCTAACCGCAACAGCCAGGTATTTGCCCTCGGCTTTTTCTTCCAAACTAACCTTGTTTGGGAAACGGTTGGATTCTTGCGCCAAGTACTTGTCATAGTTTTTAGGGCTTGTAAAGGCATCAATCACGATTTTTTCTGGCTGGACTCCTTTTTGAAGCAGGAGAAAGATAGCTTGGTTGTGAAGGGCAACCTTTACAGAAACAGCATTGTAACGCTCTCCGATAACTTCATTATACTTGCTCGGTGAAAGAAGGAGCGCTTGGTGCTGGATTTTTTCCTTGAGGATAGGGGCAATCTGACGAATCTTTTGGTCTGTCAGGGTTTTTGAATCCCCCACACCGAGTTTTCGTAAGAAGTTATGCTGGTCAGGTGTCACGAAGGAAGCCACGACAGCCAGCCCACCAAAGTAGGAACCATTTCCCACCTCATCAGTCCCAATCATAGGAAAATCTTGTCCACTGGTTTCCTCTACAACTTGATAGCCAAAGAAACTGGCGTATTGCTCAGTAGCTTCGCCTTGCAGGAGGACTTTTCCAGAAGTATAGATGGAAACTGTTGCCTGAGGCAGTCTAAAAAAATAGCGAATATAAGGATTTTTACTAGGACTGAGAGCCTTCTGATACTGACTTAAAAAGCTCTGAATTTCCTGTTCACTTGGTGTGAGTGTGATACTTGCCATAGTCTCTATTGTACCACAAAAGCAGGAGAATTGGTAAAAACTGACAAAGTTAGCGAAATTTGGTATAATATCGTGAGGTGAATTTTATGGCAAATCTAAATCGATATAAGTTTACATTCGGAAAAAAGACATTAACCTTGACAACCGAGCATGACAACCTCTTTATGGAGGAAATTGCCAAGGTTGCGACTGAAAAATACCAAGCAATTAAAGAACAAATGCCTGGGGCGGATGATGAAACCATTGCGCTTCTTTTGGCGGTTAATTGTCTGTCTACACAACTCAACCGTGAGATTGAATTTGATGACAAGGAGCAAGAGTTGTTAGAACTCCGCCACAAGTTGATTGCTGTCAAACAAGAACAGAGCAAGATTGAGGACTCCCTATGATTTCAATCCTACTCTTATTGGTTCTGGCTTGGGGCTTTTACATCGGCTACCGTAGAGGTTTGGTCCTGCAAGTTTATTATTTCCTCGTGGCAGTGATTTCAGCCTTTGTTGCGGGACAGTTTTATAAATCACTGGGCGACCACTTCCACTTGCTTGTCCCTTATGCCAATCCTCAGGAAGGACAGGGCACCTTTTTCTTCCCTTCAGACCAGCTGTTTCATCTAGACAAGGTCTTTTATGCGGGTCTAGCCTATCTTCTAGTTTTTGGGATTTGCTATACTATCGGACGTTTTATCGGTTTGTTCCTGCACTTGATTCCAACTAAAAAGCTTGATGTCAAATGGTTGCGTATCGGATCAGGCGTTTTGTCTCTATTGGTAACCTTATTTGTCTTGCAAATGGCTCTGACCATCCTTGCAACAGTACCTCTGGCAGTCATTCAAAATTCACTCGAAAAAAGTACAGTAGCCAAACACATCATCCAAAGTGTCCCTTTTACGACAAACCTTATCAAACAACTTTGGGTGACAAATTTAATCGGATAAAAAGGGCGGGATTTTTCCTAGCCCTTTGTTTACAGATTGGACGACTAGGTCAAAACCTCTAGTTGCTATAATCTTGTAAACCAGCATACAAGGAAAAAATATGAATACAAAAATACTAGAAACCTTAGAATTTAATAAAATCAAAGCCTTGTTTGAACCGCATCTCTTGACAGAACAAGGACTAGAGGAGCTAAAAGGCTTGGCTCCAACTGCCAAGGTGGACAAGATCAAGCAAGCCTTTACAGAGATGGAGGAAATGCAAGCCCTTTTTGTGGAGCAACCCCACTTTACCATCCTAGCGACACGTGAGATTTCAGCTGTCTGTAAGCGTCTGGAGATGGGAGCGGACCTCAATATTGAGGAGTTCCTGCTCCTCAAACGAGTCTTGCTGGCTAGCAGAGAGTTGCAAGGTTTTTATGCCAATCTTGAAAATGTACGCTTGGAGCAGTTGGTGAGATGGTTTGAAAAACTACATGATTTTCCACACTTGCAAGGGAGTCTCCAAGCCCTAAATGATGCAGGATTTATCGAGAATTTTGCCAGCGAAGAACTAGCGCGCATCCGTCGGAAGATTCATGATAGCGAGAGTCAAGTTCGAGATGTCTTACAAGACTTGCTCAAGCAAAAAGCGCAGATGTTGACGGAAGGGATTATCGCTAGTCGAAATGGTCGTCAGGTTTTGCCTGTCAAAAACACCTATCGCAATAAGATTGCAGGTGTTGTCCATGACATCTCTGCCAGTGGAAACACGGTCTATATCGAACCCCGTGAGGTCGTGAAACTGAGCGAAGAAATCGCGAGTCTGCGAGCTGATGAGCGCTATGAGATGATTCGCATCCTGCAGGAACTATCGGAACGGGTTCGTCCTCATGCTGCTGAGATTGCTAATGACGCTTGGATTATCGGCCATCTGGATCTGATTCGTGCCAAGGTGCGTTTCGTCCAAGAAAGACAAGCAGTTGTTCCTCAACTTTCAGAGAATCAAGAGATTCAACTCCTTCATGTTCGCCATCCTTTGGTCAAAAATGCTGTTGCAAACGATGTACACTTTGGTAAGGAATTAACGGCCATTGTCATTACAGGTCCCAATACGGGTGGGAAGACCATCATGCTCAAAACCCTGGGCTTGACTCAACTCATGGCCCAGTCAGGCTTGCCCATTTTAGCTGACAAGGGAAGCCGTGTCGGTATTTTCAAGGAAATCTTCGCGGATATTGGGGATGAGCAGTCTATCGAGCAAAGCTTGTCTACCTTCTCCAGCCACATGACCAATATCGTAGATATTCTTGGCAAGGTCAACCAACATTCGCTTTTACTCTTAGATGAGCTTGGGGCAGGTACCGATCCGCAGGAAGGAGCAGCCCTTGCTATGGCTATTCTGGAGGATCTTCGTCTACGTCAGGTCAAGACCATGGCGACGACCCACTATCCAGAGCTTAAGGCTTATGGTATTGAAACAGCCTTTGTGCAAAATGCCAGCATGGAGTTTGATACAGCCAGCCTGCGTCCGACCTATCGCTTTATGCAGGGAGTTCCTGGACGAAGCAATGCCTTTGAAATCGCCAAACGTCTGGGCTTGTCAGATGTCATCGTAGGAGATGCCAGCCAGCAGGTTAATCAAGATAATGATGTCAACCGTATCATTGAGCAATTAGAAGAGCAAACGCTTGAAAGCCGTAAACGCTTGGACAATATTCGTGAGGTGGAGCAAGAAAACCTCAAGATGAACCGAGCACTCAAAAAACTTTACAACGAACTCAATCGCGAGAAGGAAACTGAGCTCAACAAGGCGCGTGAACAAGCTGCTGAGATTGTGGAACTAGCGCTAAGTGAGAGTGACCAGATCCTGAAAAATCTCCATAGCAAGTCTCAGCTCAAGCCCCATGAAATCATTGAAGCCAAGGCTGAGCTGAAAAAATTGGCTCCTGAAAAAGTCGACTTGTCTAAAAACAAGGTCCTTCAAAAAGCCAAGAAAAAACGAGCTCCAAAGGTTGGGGATGATATCATTGTTCTCAGTTATGGTCAGCGTGGAACCTTGACCAATCAGCTTAAGGACGGTCGCTGGGAAGCCCAAGTTGGCTTGATCAAGATGACCTTGGAAGAGAAAGAATTTGACCTTGTTCAGGCTCAGCAAGAAGCCCCAGTCAAGAAAAAACAAGTCAATGTCGTCAAACGTGCTTCTGGTCGTGGTCCGCAAGCCAGACTGGATCTCCGAGGCAAACGGTACGAAGAGGCCATGAATGAGCTGGATGCCTTTATCGACCAAGCCCTGCTTAATAACATGGCGCAGGTAGACATCATCCATGGTATCGGAACCGGAGTCATCCGTGAGGGCGTCACCAAATACCTGCAAAGAAATAAGCATGTCAAGAGTTTCGGCTATGCTCCACAAAATGCTGGAGGCAGTGGCGCCACCATTGTGACCTTTAAAGGATAGAGAGGAGATGGAGTCAATATTTCTGAAAAAAGAAATGAAAAGTCAAAAAGTTTCATAGAATATATTGACAAAGGCTAACTTTTCTTGTAGAATAATAAAAAATAAAATACCAACACCGAATGAAGTTTAATAGAAGTGGAGAAAGGTTTGTTTTCCATGACTGTAAATGGACGGAACTCTGGAGAGACCGTAAAGGCACCGAAGGGGCAAGGCAGGTAACTGCTCAAACTCTCAGGTAAAAGGACAGAGCTAGGATAGACCGCTTTTTGGCATTTATCTAAGCATTCCAGAGTACATGTATCTTGCATGTGCTCTTTCTTTTGGGGTTGAAAGATAGGAGAAGGATATGTTAGAATTGCTAAAAGCGCTTGATGCTTTCGTTTGGGGGCCTCCCCTCTTGATCTTATTGGTCGGAACGGGTATCTATTTGACCATCCGACTAGGCCTTTTGCAGGTGGCTCGTCTCCCTAAGGCCTTTCAGCTGATCTTTACCAAGGATAAGGGGCATGGCGATGTGTCGAGCTTTGCTGCTCTCTGTACGGCTCTAGCAGCCACAGTTGGTACGGGAAATATCATCGGGGTCGCAACAGCCATTAAGGTTGGAGGACCAGGGGCCCTCTTTTGGATGTGGATGGCAGCCTTCTTTGGGATGGCGACCAAGTATGCCGAAGGCTTACTTGCCATCAAATATCGCACTAAGGATGCAAATGGAGCTGTAGCTGGAGGCCCTATGCATTACATCCTTTTGGGGATGGGAGAAAAGTGGCGTCCACTTGCTATCTTCTTTGCCCTAGCGGGTGTATTGGTTGCCCTTCTGGGGATTGGTACCTTTACCCAAGTCAATTCGATTACAGAATCCATTCAAAATACAGCCCAAGTTGATCCAGCTATCACAGCTCTGATTTTATCCATTTTGGTGGGTATTGCCGTCTTTGGTGGCCTCAAATCCATATCAAAAGTTTCGACAGCAGTTGTTCCTTTTATGGCTATTGTCTATATTTTAGGGACTCTTACAGTTATTCTCTTTAATATCGAGAAAATCCCAGCCACACTTGCCCTGATCTTTACCTCTGCTTTCAGCCCTGTAGCAGCAGTAGGAGGATTTGCAGGTGCGACTATCCGTACTGCAATCCAAAATGGTGTGGCGCGAGGAGTCTTTTCTAATGAATCTGGTCTTGGTTCAGCTCCCATTGCAGCTGCTGCGGCTAAGACAAATGAACCAGTAGAGCAAGGTTTGATTTCCATGACAGGAACCTTTATTGATACCCTCATTATCTGTACGTTGACTGGTTTAACAATCTTGGTAACTGGGGTTTGGAGTGGTGATTTGAATGGAGTTGCCTTGACCCAGTCAGCCTTTTCAACAGTTTTTTCACACTTTGGACCTGCCCTCTTGACCATCTTCCTTGTACTCTTTGCCTTTACGACAATTCTCGGATGGAACTACTACGGAGAGCGCTGTTTTGAGTTTCTATTTGGTGTCCGCTTTATCTGGCTTTACCGTGTAGTCTTTGTAGTCATGGTCCTGTTGGGAGGATTTATCGAGCTGGATATGGTTTGGATTATCGCAGATATCGTCAATGCCTTGATGGCTTTACCAAACTTGATTGCCCTCTTGGTCTTGTCGCCAGTCGTCATTGCTGAGACTAAACAGTATTTTAAACACTAACCCAATCACACTTTTAGTGTGATTTTTTCATTTCATAGACATTTCCTATCAAGGCGATTGAAAATATATATTATCCAAGGGGGAAATTCTATGATAGACTAAATGACAATAAAATGAAAAGAGGTTTCTTATGACAACATTTACCATCCACACAGTAGAATCAGCACCAGCAGAAGTGAAAGAAGTTCTTGAAACAGTACAAAAAGATAACAATGGCTATATTCCCAACCTAATCGGTCTCTTGGCTAACGCTCCTACCGCGCTTGAAGCCTACCGAACTGTCGGAGCCATCAACCGTCGCAATAGCTTAACACCAGTAGAGCGTGAAGTAGTGCAAATCACGGCAGCCGTAACCAATGGTTGTGCTTTCTGCGTCGCAGGTCACACAGCCTTTTCAATCAAACAAATCCAGATGAATGATGATCTTCTCCAAGCTCTCCGCAACCGTACTCCAATCGAGACAGATCCAAAACTAGATACTCTAGCTAAGTTTACCTTGGCGGTCATCAATACCAAAGGGCGTGTAGGAGATGAAGCCTTGGCTGAATTTTTGGAAGCTGGCTACACGCAACAAAATGCCTTGGATGTGGTTCTCGGTGTAAGTCTTGCCAGCCTCTGCAACTATGCCAACAACCTAGCTAATACGCCTATTAACCCAGAATTGCAACCTTATGCCTAGTTCGAATCAGAAAGAAAAAATGAAGACTGAGCAATCCAGTCTTCATTTTTCTATGCTATTTTAAGCGCTTTTATGCTATACTAATAATAACATGATTATTGGAGGCTCGGATGAAAAAGCTCCCCTTAGTATTCTCTGGCTGTTTATTAGGTTTAGCAGGTGCAGGAAATCTGATTGCAGATACTTTGCCTGTTCTGTCGCATTTATTGAGTCTGACTGGTCTAGTGTTGTGGATTTTCTTTCTTGTTGTTCATCTTTTTAATTGGGAAGAAACCAAGCAAGAATTGACCAGACCCCCTCTTTTATCTGGGATGGCCACCTTTCCCATGGCTGGGATGATTTTATCGACCTATGTCTTTCGCGTATTCCCTGCTCTTCCTATAGTAGCACAAGGAATCTGGTGGTTTTCCTTTCTCTTGGATTTGGCGTTGATTGCTACTTTCACCATCAAATTTACCTGTCCGGGTCGGAGGGTCAATGCGACTCCAAGCTGGACGGTGCTCTATGTGGGGATAGCAGTAGCGGCCTTGACCTATCCTCTGGTAGGCATTATTGAGATTGCCTATGCGACCTTGAGTTTTGGTTTTGTCTTGACCTTCTATCTCTATCCGCTTATTTATAGCGATTTAAAGAAAGATCCACTCCCAGTGGCCTTGCTTGGACAGGAAGGAATCTACTGTGCTCCCTTTTCTCTACTCTTGGCTTCTCTAGTTCGAGTTGGAGGAGCAAGCCTACCGACTTGGCTCTTGATTGTCATGATTTTGGCATCTCAATCCTTCTTTTTCTTTGTTTTAACCCGCCTACCCAATATTTTAAAACAAGGATTTCAACCAGCCTTCTCAGCCCTAACCTTCCCAACCATTATCACAGCTACTTCGCTCAAGATGGCTCAGGGAATTTTGAAACTTCCATTTCTGGATTATCTGGTATTGGCTGAAACGGTTATTTGCCTCACTATTTTATTCTTTGTCTTGGGTGCTTATCTGATTTGGTTACGAAAAAAGGTCTAGCTAGAAATAGCTAGACCTTATTTTTATGGTTTGATAACTTCAGCTCCACCCATATATGGACGAAGAGCTTCTGGAATGGTTACAGAACCATCTGCGTTTTGATAGTTTTCAAGAATGGCAGCCACTGTACGTCCAACTGCAAGTCCAGAACCATTCAAAGTGTGAAGGAGTTTCACCTTGCCATCTGCTTCATCACGGTAACGGATTTGGGCACGACGAGCTTGGAAATCTTCTGTATTTGAACAGCTTGAGATTTCACGATAGGTATTTTGGGCTGGAATCCAAACTTCCAAGTCATAAGTCTTGGCAGCTGAGAAGCCCATATCTCCAGTAGAGAGCGCAACGACACGGTATGGAAGGTTGAGTTTTTGAAGAATATTTTCAGCGTTGGCTGTCATCTTTTCCAATTCTTCGTAAGATTCTTCTGGTTTGGCAAATTTGACCATTTCAACCTTGTGGAATTGGTGCAAACGAATCAAGCCACGAGTATCACGGCCAGCAGAGCCAGCCTCAGAACGGAAAGATGGACTCATAGCGGTAAAGTAGATTGGTAGGTCTTTACCGTCAAGAATTTCATCACGGTAGTAATTTGTCAAAGGCACTTCAGCTGTAGGAATGAGGACATAATTAGTGTCTTTCAATTCAAAAGTGTCTTCCTTGAATTTTGGATATTGACCAGTACCAAACATAGAGTCATGGTTAACTATGTAAGGCGTGATGACTTCCGTATAGCCCTCTTTACCATGCTCATCCAACATGAAGTTGTAGATAGCACGTTCCAAACGAGCCCCAAGTCCTTTATAGAAGAGGAAGCGAGCTCCTGTTACCTTACCACCGCGTTCCCAGTCAAGGATACCGAGGTCCTCACCAAGATCCCAGTGAGCTTTTGGCTCGAAGTCAAACTCGCGTGGAGTCCCCCAACGGCGAACTTCCACATTGTCATCTTCGTCAGCCCCAACAGGAACGCTGTCGGCAGGGATGTTTGGAAGAGTAGTGGTAAATTCTGTTAATTTAGCATCGATGTCCGCCAATTCAGCATCCAAGGCTTTGACTTCAGCAGATAGGGTTTGCATCGCAGCAATCTTGTCATCGGCATTTTCCTTGTTGCGCTTGGCTTGGGCAATCTCAGCAGAAACTGTGTTACGTTCTGCTTTTAGAGTTTCAACCTTGACCAAGATGTCACGACGTTTAGCATCGATTTTTTTCATCTCATTCAAGATAGCAGCATCTACACCACGTGTAGCTAATTTTTCAGCGACAGCATCAAAATCTGTGCGAATACGTTTAATATCTAACATAGGAACTCCTTTATGAAAAAAGCACACCTGACAAAGTGTTGGAGTGGCAGGGCCACGGTTCCATCCAACTTCACAGGTGTGCACTTGATTCTGTATTTAATTGTGAATAACGGTAGAATTTCACCTATCCCTCCTATCTGCTCGCAGCACCCGCAGACTTTCTGAAAGAAGGAGATAACCTACTTATCCGTTGCTATGATTATACTAAAGTTTCTACTTTTTTGCAAATAGATTTTTAAGTTTTTTTCCAATGGTCTGGAGTAGAGTCGGAAGTTTCACAACCTTGTCGTTTCCTAATTTTTCCCGAGCGATTTTGAGGATAGCACCAGAGTCTTTTGAAGCAAAGAGGAATTTTCCTTGATCGGTAAAGACTTCAAAGTGGCGGCTGATCTTGCGACCACTTACGTTGGCTCCGATTTGCTGAATGCTGGACCAGGGGATTTGGATATATTGTTCGACATTGACATCAGGATAAAACTCTAAGGCTTGATCCCCAACTAGAAATTTTCCAACTTTTCCAGAGATAGAGAGGTAAGATGTCCCAGTAGTTTGGAGGTCAATGACTTGATTGAGTGATTGGGCCATGATTAGTCTTCCTTACTTTCACCGAAAAAGGCATGATAGAGAGCCTTGATAGCGGCCTTCTCTTGCTCTTTATTGACAACAAACATGATGGAAACTTCACTTGAACCTTGTGACATCATCTGGATGTTGATTTTATTCTCAGACAAAGCCCGTGTTGCAGTAGCAGTAACCCCGATATGACTCTTCATCTTTTCTCCAACAATCATAATGATGGAAAGGTCATGTTCGATTTCAGCATGGTCCACCTCAGCCTTTTGAACGAGTTGACGTAGAATTTCTTCTTCTTTGATAGGAGTCAATTCGCGGGAGCGGAGGATGATTGAAAGATCGTCGATACCTGTAGGCATGTGTTCCCAACCGATATTGAGATCCTCAAGGATTTGCAGAACCTTGCGACCAAACCCGACTTCACGGTTCATGAGGTATTTTGACATGTTGATGCTGACGAATCCTGAGTCACCTGCAATCCCTACTACTGGGAATTTATCACTACTGTGTTCTAAAACAATGCGTGTTCCTGGGTGGTCAGGGTTGTTGGTATTCTTGATGACAAGAGGAATTTTTCCTCGGTAGGCAGGAAGAAGGGCTTCGTCATGAAGAACTGAAAATCCAGCGTAAGCCAACTCACGCATTTCACGGTAGGTTAATTCAGGAATGGAGTGTGGTTGGTGGATAATACCAGGATGGGCAGCAAAGATACCATCTACGTCTGTAAAGTTCTCATAGAGATCAGCCTTAACACCTGCTGCAATGATAGAACCTGTAATATCTGAGCCTCCACGTGAAAAAGTACAGATTTGATTTTCCTTAGTCACACCAAAGAAACCAGGGATGACAAGGACTTCGTTGCTATCAGCCAAGCCTTCAATCTTGTCATAACTAGATGGAATGATGCGTGCGTTTCCTGGTTCACTTGTGACAACAATTCCAGCTTCTCTTGGGTGAACATAGCGTGCATCGATACCGTTTTGGTTAAAGTAGGCTGCAATGAGTTTGGCATTGTTATTTTCTCCAGCCGCTAGGAAGGTATCATAGAGAAATTCATTGTCCTCTATAGGAAGAGTTGCCAAGGCCCGAATGCTTTTAGAGATTTTTTCTAAAACAGCAGGTTTTAACCCAAGTTCACTAACCATAGCGGCATAACGGTCAATGATCCAGCTTTGGCTAGCACTGATGTCATTTCCAGCCACATAGTCACGATAGTATTTGATCAAGGCATCAGTTACCTTGGTATCTTCAGCATTGCGTTTGCCGGGTGCAGAAACGACTACAAAACGGCGTTCTTTATCACTTTTAACGATATTTAAGACTTTTTCTAACTGACCAGCAGAGGCAAGCGAGCTTCCGCCAAATTTTACAACCTTCATAAGGACTCCTCAAGTAAGTATTTTATACGATTATAGCAGAAAGAGGGGCATTTTTCAATGAAGAAAATAACTTCCTATTATAATAGAAGAAAACACTAACTTATTCTGAAAAGCGATAACGATTTAAAAGTAAGAGTGTCAAATTTTACTCACACTCATAAATGATGGGTAAATAATCAGCTGAGACACTTTCCTTTAGTTTTTCCTTGCCTCTTTATCCAAAAAAAGGTATACTTTGATAATAAAACAATTTTATTGCCTTATAAAAGAAAAGGAGAAGCTATGAATCATATCTTATATCAGATCGTAGATGATCTGGCTATCATTACTTTGAATCGTCCCGAAGTGGCAAATGGTTTCCATATCCCAATGTGTGAGGAGATTTTAGAAGCTTTGACTCTAGCAGAGCAGGATCAAGCTGTGCAGTTCATCTTGATTAATGCTAATGGGAAGGTTTTTTCAGTTGGGGGAGACTTGGTTGAGATGAAACGAGCAGTAGACGAAGATGATATCCCTTCTTTGAATAAGATTGCAGAATTAGTCAATACAATTTCTTTTAAAATCAAGCAAATTCCAAAACCTGTTTTGATGGAGGTAGATGGAGCGGTTGCTGGTGCTGCAGCAAATATGGCAGTAGCAGTTGATTTCTGTTTAGCGACTGACAAGGCAAAATTCATTCAAGCCTTTGTCGGAGTTGGATTGGCGCCAGACGCTGGTGGGATTCATCTCTTGAGTCGTAGTATCGGGGTAACACGGGCTGCACAACTTGCCATGACAGGTGAAGCTTTGACTGCTGAAAAAGCGCTAGAATGGGGCGTGGTATACCGTGTTTGTGAAGTTGACAAATTAGAAAAAACAAGAGAACAGGTTCTGAAAAAATTAAGAAGAGGTTCAGCAAACTCATACGCAGCGATTAAAAAGTTAGTTTGGGAAAGTCAATTCAAGGATTGGCAGAATTATGCCGAATTAGAATTGAAACTACAAGAATCGTTATCTCTAACTGAAGATTTCAAAGAAGGGGTTCGAGCGCATTCTGAAAGAAGAAGACCAAAATTTACAGGAATGTGAAAAAATACTTGCACAATTTTTTGAAGTTTGTTATACTTCTTTTATCAAATGTTTTGATTGTAAAAGTTTTTTGAGGGGGAGGGAAACGATTTGGACTACCAACAAGTAAATGATTATCTAACATCTATTTTTAATAACGTCCTTGTGATTGAGGAGGTTAGCTTACGAGGTAGTCGATTCAAAGACATCTCCATCAAAGAAATGCACACGATCGATGTGATTGGGAAGTTCCCGGAGGCAACGCCAAGTAAGGTTTCCAAAGAACTGATGGTAACTCTTGGAACAGTGACGACGAGTTTGAATAACCTGGAGAGAAAAGGTTATATTGAGCGTATTCGTTCTGACCAAGACCGTCGAGTGGTCTATCTGCATTTGACAAAGCAAGGTCGTTTGGTTCACCGCCTTCATAAACGATTCCACAAGGCTATGGTCGAAAAAATCATCGATGGCATGAGCCCTGAGGAAAAAGAAGTCATGGGCAGAGGTTTAACGAACCTTTATCAATTTTTGGAGGATTTGAAATAATGGCTTTTGCAAAAATAAGCCAGGTTGCTCATTATGTTCCAGAGCAAGTGGTCACTAATCATGACTTAGCCCAAATCATGGACACAAGCGATGAGTGGATTTCAAGTCGGACAGGAATTAAACAGAGACATATCTCAAAATCAGAGTCTACAAGTGACTTGGCGACAGAAGTTGCTAAGAGCTTGCTGGCTAAAGGGAGCTTAACAGCGGATCAGATTGATTTTATCATTGTAGCGACGATTACCCCAGACTCGATGATGCCTTCCACAGCAGCTCGAGTTCAGGCAAATATCGGAGCGCATAGAGCTTTCGCCTTTGATCTGACAGCAGCTTGCAGTGGCTTTGTATTCGCTCTCTCAACTGCAGAAAAGTTTTTAAGTTCTGGACAGTTCAAAAAAGGGATTGTTATCGGGGCTGAAACCTTATCCAAGGCAGTTGATTGGTCAGATCGTTCAACAGCTGTTCTCTTTGGGGATGGAGCTGGTGGGGTTCTCTTGGAAGCGAGCGAAACACGGCACTTCCTTGTGGAAAGTCTCTATACAGATGGCTCTCGGAGCGAGTGTTTGACCTATGGTCAAACGGCTTTGGCTTCTCCTTTCTCGGATCAAGAAGCAGTTCCTGCTTTTTTGAAAATGGATGGACGAGCAGTTTTTGATTTTGCAAATCGTGATGTTGCTAAATCGATCAAAGGAACCATTGAAAATGGTCCAATCGCAGCATCGGAATTGGATTATCTCTTGCTTCATCAGGCAAATATCCGCATTTTGGATAAGATGGCTAAGAAGATCGGCGTAGACCGAGACAAGCTTCCTGCCAATATGATGGAGTATGGAAATACCAGTGCAGCAAGTATCCCGATTTTACTCTCAGAGTGTGTGGAGAATGGCAAGATTCGTTTAGATGGTAGCCAGACGATTCTCCTATCAGGCTTCGGTGGAGGTTTGACATGGGGCACACTCATTCTTACAATCTAGGTAATCATGTGGTAAACACATAGTTATAAATTTTTTATATTTTAAAGGAGTCCTATCATGGCAGTATTTGAAAAAGTACAAGAAATTATCGTTGAAGAACTTGGGAAAGACGCATCAGAAGTAACACTTGAATCTACTTTTGATGATTTGGATGCAGATTCATTGGACTTGTTCCAAGTAATCTCTGAAATCGAAGATGCTTTCGATATCCAAATCGAAGCAGAAGATAACTTGAAAACAGTTGGTGACTTGGTTGCCTACGTTGAAGAGCAAACAAAATAATTAACATATTACTAGAAGGAGTAGGGGAAACCCACTCCCTCTTGTTTAGGTAATAGTTTGAAACTCAAATGATAAACTCGTCGAACTATTACGTAAGCAAGGAATGATGGAGGCACTATGAAAACACGTATTACAGAATTATTGAACATTGATTATCCTATTTTTCAAGGAGGAATGGCCTGGGTTGCTGATGGTGACTTGGCTGGTGCAGTATCAAAAGCTGGTGGTCTAGGGATTATCGGTGGTGGGAATGCACCTAAAGAGGTCGTAAAGGCTAATATCGATAAAATCAAATCACTTACGGACAAACCTTTTGGTGTCAACATCATGCTCTTGTCACCTTTTGTAGAAGACATCGTTGATCTCGTGATTGAAGAAGGGGTCAAGGTTGTTACAACTGGTGCAGGAAATCCAAGTAAATACATGACTCGTTTCCATGATGCAGGAATTACAGTTATTCCCGTTGTTCCAAGTGTTGCTTTGGCAAAACGCATGGAAAAAATTGGTGCAGATGCGGTTATTGCAGAGGGAATGGAAGCCGGTGGGCATATTGGTAAATTGACGACGATGACCTTGGTTCGCCAAGTTGCTGCAGCTGTTTCAATTCCAGTTATCGCAGCTGGAGGAATTGCGGACGGTGAAGGTGTCGCTGCAGGCTTTATGCTTGGAGCTGAGGCTGTTCAGGTTGGTACGCGTTTCGTAGTAGCTAAGGAATCTAACGCCCATCCAAAATACAAGGAAAAAATCTTAAAAGCGCGTGATATTGATACGACTATTTCAGCTCAACACTTTGGACATGCTGTTCGTGCCATTAAAAACCAATTGACACGTGACTTTGAGCAGGCTGAAAAAGATGCCTTTAAACAAGAAAATCCAGATTTAGAAATCTTTGAACAAATGGGAGCTGGTGCTCTTGCTAAAGCCGTTGTTCATGGAGATGTAGAAGGTGGATCTGTCATGGCAGGTCAGATCGCTGGTTTGGTTTCTAAAGAGGAAACTGTCGAAGAAATCCTAAAAGATCTATACTATGGCGCAGCCAAAAAAATTCAAGAAGAAGCCTCTCGTTGGGCAGGAGTTGTAAGAAATGACTAAAACAGCCTTTCTATTTGCAGGTCAAGGTGCTCAGTATCTAGGAATGGGGCGTGATCTCTATGATCGCTATCCTATCGTCAAGGAAACAATTGACCAAGCCAGTCAGGTTTTGGGTTATGATCTTCGTGACTTGATTGATAAGGAAGAAACCAAGTTAAACCAGACTCGCTATACGCAGCCAGCTATTTTAGCGACTTCGGTTGCTATTTACCGACTATTGAAAGAAAAGGGTTATCAGCCGGATATGGTAGCAGGATTGTCTCTTGGGGAATATTCTGCTCTTGTAGCAAGTGGTGCCTTGGACTTCGAAGAGGCAGTTGCCTTGGTTGCTAAGCGTGGTGCTTATATGGAAGAGGCGGCACCTGCAGGCTCTGGGAAGATGGTTGCGGTTCTCAATACTCCAGTTGAAGTGATTGAGGAAGCTTGTGAAACAGCCTCTAAAGTTGGAGTAGTGACTCCAGCTAACTACAACACCCCAAGCCAAATCGTTATCGGTGGCGAGGTGGCTGCGGTTGACCGCGCAGTTGAACTCTTGCAGGAAGCAGGAGCAAAACGATTGATTCCTTTAAATGTATCTGGTCCCTTCCATACAGCACTTTTAGAGCCAGCTAGTCAGCAACTAGCTGAAGCTCTTGAGGGAGTGAGTTTCGCTGATTTCACTTGCCCACTAGTTGGCAATACGGAAGCTGCTGTTATGGAAAAAGGTCGAATCCAAGAGCTTTTGACGCGTCAGGTCAAAGAACCTGTTCGTTTTTATGAAAGTATTGCTGTGATGCAGGATGCTGGGGTAACCAACTTTATTGAAATTGGTCCTGGTAAGGTCCTATCAGGCTTTGTCAAAAAAATCGATAAAACAGCTAAGCTAGCTAACGTTGAAGACCAAGCAAGCTTGGATGCTTTGTTAGAAAACTAATGATCCCTTCTCCCACAAAATACAACAGGAAATAGGAGAGATAGAATGCAACTTACAAACAAAAATGTCTTTGTAACAGGTTCAAGCCGTGGTATCGGACTTGCCATTGCTCACAAATTTGCCCAACTAGGCGCTAATGTAGTTTTGAATAGTCGCGGAGCAATCTCAGAAGAATTGCTGGCTGAGTTTTCAAACTACGGCGTCAAAGTAATACCGATATCAGGTGATGTTTCAGACTTTGCAGATGCCAAGCGTATGGTAGATCAAGCGATTGCGGAACTCGGTTCTGTCGATGTCTTGGTCAACAATGCTGGGATCACTCAAGATACGCTTATGCTCAAGATGACCGAAGAAGACTTTGAAAAAGTGATTAAAATCAACTTGACAGGTACCTTCAACATGACGCAAGCAGTCTTGAAACAGATGATCAAGGCACGTGAAGGTGCGATTATCAACATGTCGAGTGTGGTCGGTTTGATGGGAAATATCGGACAAGCCAACTATGCAGCTTCTAAAGCAGGCTTGATTGGGTTTACCAAGTCAGTTGCACGTGAAGTTGCCAATCGCAACGTACGCGTAAATGCTCTTGCACCAGGGATGATCGAGTCAGATATGACTGCTGTTTTGTCTGATAAGGTCAAGGAAGCGACATTGGCCCAAATCCCAATGAAACATTTCGGTCAAGCAGAACATATCGCAGATGCTACAGTGTTCCTGGCTGGACAGGATTATTTGACTGGACAAGTTCTCGCTGTTGATGGCGGACTTAGCATGTAAAAAATAAGGAAAGATATAGGTAAGACAGATGAAACTAAATCGAGTTGTAGTAACAGGTTACGGATTGACCTCTCCTATCGGAAATACTCCAGAAGAATTTTGGAACAGTTTGCAAACTGGGAAGATTGGAATTGGAGAAATCACTAAGTTTGACCACAGCGAATTTGCTGTGCACAATGCGGCAGAAGTTCAAGATTTCCCATTTGATAAATACTTTGTCAAAAAAGATACCAACCGTTTTGACAACTATTCTTTGTATGCCTTGTATGCGGCTCAAGAAGCGGTGACAAATGCAAATCTTGATGTAGAAGCAATCGATAAGGATCGCTTTGGTGTCATCGTGGCTTCTGGTATTGGGGGAATTAAAGAAATCGAAGATCAGGTTATCCGTCTTCATGAAAAAGGTCCAAAACGCGTTAAACCAATGACACTTCCAAAAGCCTTGCCAAATATGGCTTCAGGAAATGTTGCCATGCGCTTCGGAGCAAACGGTATCTGTAAATCAATCAATACAGCATGCGCCTCATCAAATGATGCCATCGGAGATGCCTTCCGTTCTATCAAGTTTGGTTTCCAAGATGTCATGTTAGTTGGTGGATCAGAATCATCTATCACTCCTTTTGCTATCGCTGGTTTCCAAGCTTTGACCGCCCTATCAACTACAGAAGATCCAACTCGAGCTTCTATCCCATTTGACAAAGATCGTAACGGATTTGTGATGGGAGAAGGTTCAGGAATGTTGGTTCTTGAAAGCCTTGAACATGCTGAAAAACGTGGGGCGACCATCTTGGCTGAAGTAGTTGGCTATGGTAATACCTGTGATGCTTACCATATGACTTCACCTCATCCAGAAGGTCAAGGTGCGATTAAGGCTATGAAGTTGGCTTTGGAAGAAGCAGAAATTTCTCCAGAGCAAGTGGCTTATGTCAATGCCCACGGAACTTCAACTCCTGCTAATGAAAAAGGAGAAAGTGGTGCGATCGTAGCTGTCCTTGGTAAAGAAGTACCTGTATCTTCAACCAAGTCCTTTACAGGACACTTGCTTGGAGCTGCAGGAGCGGTAGAAGCGATTGCTACCATCGAAGCCATGCGTCATAACTTTGTACCAATGACAGCTGGAACAAGCGAGTTATCAGACTATATCGAAGCCAATGTCGTTTATGGACAAGGCTTGGAGCAGGAAATCCCTTATGCTATTTCAAATACATTTGGTTTTGGCGGACACAACGCGGTTCTTGCTTTCAAACGTTGGGAGAATAAATAATTATGAATTTAAATGAAATCAAGGACTTGATGGCTCAATTTGACCAATCAAGTTTGAGAGAATTTTCTTATAAAAATGGAACGGACGAATTGCAGTTCAGTAAGAATGAAGTAAGAATGGCTTCTGAAACACCAGCTGCAGTGGCTCCTAGTCCAGTAGTTTCGGCCCCTTTAACTCCAGTAGAGAGTGCAGTGGAAGAAGCTCCAGCACCAGCTGAAACGACGGTTGCTCCGGAGGGTGATGTCGTTGAAAGTCCACTTGTAGGGGTGGCTTACTTGGCCGCTGGACCAGATAAACCTGCCTTTGTCACAGTTGGAGACAGTGTTAAAAAAGGTCAGACTTTGGTGATCATTGAAGCCATGAAGGTCATGAATGAAATTCCTGCACCTAAGGATGGTGTGGTGACAGAAATTCTCGTTTCAAATGAAGAAATGGTTGAGTTCGGTAAAGGATTGGTACGTATCAAATGATCGATATTCAAGGAATCAAAGAAGCTCTACCCCATCGTTACCCTATGCTCCTAGTGGATCGTGTCTTGGAAGTGAGCGAAGATACCATTGTTGCCATTAAAAATGTGACCATCAACGAACCTTTCTTCAATGGTCATTTTCCACAATACCCAGTTATGCCAGGTGTTCTTATCATGGAAGCCTTGGCTCAGACTGCTGGTGTCTTGGAATTGTCCAAACCTGAAAATAAAGGGAAACTGGTCTTCTATGCTGGCATGGACAAGGTTAAGTTTAAGAAGCAAGTTGTACCAGGTGACCAATTAGTCATGACGGCTACTTTTGTCAAACGTCGTGGTACGATTGCTGTGGTTGAAGCAAAGGCTGAAGTAGATGGCAAGCTTGCAGCGAGTGGTACTCTTACCTTTGCAATTGGAAACTAAGGAGGTTCTCCATGTTTCGTAAAATTTTGATTGCCAACCGTGGTGAGATTGCGGTTCGCATTATCCGAGCTGCGCGTGAATTGGGCATTGCGACCGTAGCAGTTTATTCAACTGCTGATAAGGAAGCTCTTCACACACTCCTAGCGGATGAAGCTATCTGTATCGGACCTGGTAAGGCGACAGAGTCTTATCTCAATATCAATGCGATTTTATCTGCTGCAGTCTTGACAGAAGCAGAAGCCATTCACCCAGGCTTTGGTTTTCTTAGTGAGAATTCTAAGTTTGCCACTATGTGTGATGAAGTGGGAATTAAGTTTATCGGCCCTTCTGGAACTGTAATGGATACCATGGGAGATAAGATCAATGCGCGTGAGCAAATGATCAAGGCTGGAGTTCCAGTTATCCCAGGATCTGATGGTGAAGTTCACACGGCTGAAGAGGCACTTGCGGTTGCAGAAAAAATTGGCTATCCAGTCATGCTTAAGGCATCAGCAGGTGGTGGTGGAAAGGGAATTCGTAAGGTTGAAAAGGCAGAAGACTTGGTCGCAGCCTTTGAGACAGCATCCAGTGAAGCCAAGGCCAATTTTGGAAATGGCGCTATGTATCTTGAACGTGTGATTTATCCTGCTCGTCATATCGAAGTTCAGATTCTTGCAGATCAAGAGGGTCATGTTGTCCATCTTGGTGAACGGGATTGTTCACTCCAACGGAATAACCAAAAGGTCTTAGAAGAAAGTCCGTCCATTGCGATTGGCAAAACCCTTCGTCATGAAATTGGTGCTGCAGCCGTTCGTGCAGCAGAGTCTGTAGGTTATGAAAATGCAGGAACGATTGAATTTCTACTCGATGAAGTGAGTGGCAATTTCTACTTCATGGAAATGAATACTCGTGTTCAAGTTGAACACCCAGTCACAGAGTTTGTTTCAGGTGTTGATATTGTGAAGGAACAGATTCGCATTGCTGCCGGGCAACCTTTACCTTTCAAACAAGAAGATATTGTCCTACGAGGTCATGCTATCGAGTGCCGGATCAATGCGGAAAATCCAGCATTTAACTTTGCTCCAAGCCCAGGAAAAATCACCAACCTCTACCTTCCAAGTGGAGGAGTTGGATTGCGTGTAGACTCTGCAGTCTATCCAGGTTATACCATTCCTCCTTACTATGATAGTATGATTGCCAAAATCATTGTTCATGGGGAGAATCGTTTTGACGCTCTTATGAAGATGCAACGGGCACTTTATGAACTTGATATTGAAGGAGTGCAAACCAATGCAGACTTCCAGTTGGATCTGATTTCAGACCGCCGAGTTATCGCTGGTGACTACGATACTTCCTTCTTGATGGAAACTTTCTTGCCAAAATACCAAGAAAAAGAATAGACTTTCAAACAGTATGAGAACTAAAAGGGGGAGTTATGGCTCTATTTAGTAAAAAGGATAAGTATATTCGGATCAATCCTAACCGTTCCGTAAGGCAGAAACCACAAGCCAAGCCTGAGGTTCCGGATGAACTCTTCTCCCAGTGTCCTGGTTGTAAACACACCATTTACCAAAAGGATCTGGGGAGCGAACGAATTTGTCCCCATTGTAGCTATACTTTCCGTATTTCAGCTCAGGAACGCTTGGATTTGACGATTGATTCTGACAGCTTTGTGGAGATGTTTACGGGTATTGAAACTCAAGATCCATTAAACTTTCCTGGCTACCAGAAAAAACTTGCTAGTATGCGTGAAAAGACAGGTTTGGATGAAGCAGTACTGACTGGTACAGCTAGCATCAAAGGACAAAAAGTTGCTCTTGGAATCATGGATTCCAACTTTATCATGGCGTCGATGGGAACCGTTGTGGGTGAAAAAATCACGCGCTTGTTTGAATATGCGACAGTTGAAAAGTTGCCAGTCGTACTTTTCACAGCTTCTGGTGGAGCCCGTATGCAAGAAGGAATCATGAGCTTGATGCAGATGGCTAAGATTTCTGCGGCAGTTCAACGTCATTCCAAGGCCGGACTTTTTTACCTAACTATTTTAACCGATCCGACAACCGGTGGGGTGACCGCTTCTTTTGCTATGGAAGGTGATATCATCCTAGCGGAGCCACAGAGTTTGGTTGGTTTTGCTGGGCGTCGTGTTATCGAAAATACAGTTCGAGAGACCTTGCCGGATGACTTCCAAAAGGCAGAATTTTTGCTGGAACATGGATTTGTTGATGCAATTGTCAAACGGAGAGAACTACCAGAAACAATTGCTAAATTAGTGAGATTGCATGGAGGAAGTCGCGGATGAATATTGCAAAAATAGTCAGAGAGGCACGCGAGCAGAGTCGTTTGACCGCACTTGATTTTGCGAATGGAATCTTTGACGAGTTTATCGAATTGCATGGAGATCGCTCTTTCCGCGATGATGGTGCGGTCATCGGTGGAATTGGTTGGTTAGGTGACCAAGCAGTAACTGTCGTCGGGATCCAAAAGGGGAAGAGTCTTCATGACAACCTCAAACGAAATTTTGGGCAACCACATCCAGAAGGCTATCGTAAGGCTCTTCGCCTGATGAAACAGGCAGAAAAGTTTGGCCGTCCAGTTGTGACTTTTATCAATACGGCGGGTGCTTACCCAGGTGTTGGAGCCGAGGAACGTGGACAAGGTGAAGCAATTGCCCGAAATCTGATGGAAATGAGTGACCTCAAGGTTCCAATCATCGCGATTATTATCGGCGAAGGAGGATCTGGAGGTGCATTAGCACTAGCTGTTGCTGACCGTGTCTGGATGCTGGAAAATTCGATTTATGCCGTACTCAGTCCAGAAGGCTTTGCCTCTATCCTTTGGAAGGATGGAAGTCGTGCCATGGAAGCGGCGGAATTGATGAAAATCACTTCACATGAACTTCTAGAAATGGGAATCGTAGACAAGGTAATCTCAGAAGCAGGTCTCTCCAGTAAGGAACTGCTAGGATGCGTTAAAAATGAATTGCGTGCAGAACTAGATAGGTTGCAAGAACTACCACTCGACCAACTTATCGAAGAACGTTACCAACGCTTTAGAAAATACTAAGAAAATTTAAAAGCTAGAACATTTTGTTCTAGCTATTTTGATAATGGAGCATGGATAAACATGAATACTCTAGATAAATAAGAAAAACAAATCAATAGTCTATCCCCTATATTCCCCAAATAGAGAGTTTAGCATTAGGAGAGAAAGAATGAAAAAGACAATACATTTAGGAATCTGTATGATTTTAATGTTCCTGTACATTTATTTAACGCCATTAGGAGCTATAACTCTAGCTAGGACCTTTGGTTTAGGAATGGACAGCTATATAATCTTCCTAGTTGGAGAAGTGTTGCTTATTTTCTTTTTATTCGTTTTGTGGTTGAAAAAGGAGAAGATGCTCTTTATCTTCGAGAAAAAGAGTTGGCACTGGTCTTATCTCGCTTTCTTAGTGGCTTGCTTTCTTATCTATTCTTTTTTAAATGGATTTAGAATGCAGAATATTCGATTGATTGATCATAGTTTTATTTTCCAAGACCTTCTTTCAGAACTTTACTTAAACGGAAGAGAAACGACTCTATCAAGTCTTATATTTTTAATCTTCAACATTTCGATTGTACCTGTTGTTGAGGAGACAATCTATAGGGGTTATTTTATGAATACCTTCTTTCCGAAGTCGGAGTTTTATTTGGATGTGATCTTGTCTTCTTTCATCTTTGGGCTCAGTCACTTAGTTCTATCCCATCGTGATCCCATCAGTCTCCTAATGTATAGTATTCTTGGTCTTCTATTTGCAGTCGCTTATCGAGTTACGGGTAGTCTTCGATTTACCATTGTTTGTCATAGTTTCTATAATGTTATTCCCTATGCTCCGTCGATTTTATTTTATATTTATTATTTGATTTTTAGATGGTAGGAAGTAAAGAAAAAGTGTTTGATAGCTGTCAAACACTTTTTTCTAATTTAATGGGAAGATAGAGAAATCTCTTTTATCAATTTCTTACTTCTCAATAAGTAAAGCTACCATTTAGGATGAAAAATTGACAGTTGAGGAGATAGACTATAAAATAGACAAAAAGATATGTACTGTAGATGTAAGCTTACAAAAATTTATTTTAAGGAGCTACTTGGTATGACAGGTACAGAAACATTTACAGTTCTTTCATCTGAGGACTTAGAACAAGTTTCAGGTGGTGGCATGATTTGGTTGGTTGATGATTATTATTGGAGTTGGCCTTATGCTTACAGCATTGCAACTGATTCGAGTACAATACGTACTAGAATGACTGGTTATGGTAACGGAATTATACCTTAATATTCTAATAATTTAAAGGGGTAAGTATGAAAAAACTAGGGCATTTAGGAGTATATATCTTACTGATATTTCTATCGGTTTATCTACCAGAGTTAGGGATTATGCATCTAACTAAGTTTTTAGGATGGGGGATAGATGGCTATTCTATCTTTTTAACAGTTGAAGTAATAGCTCTTTTGCTATTATTTATCTACTGGCTCAAAAAGAAAGAGATGCTCTATATTTTTGAAAAAAAGGGTTCAAAGAAGTCAAGATTCTTTTACCTTGTAGTTGGTCTAGTGGCTACTTATTTTGATCGTCAATTGGTGGATGCTTTTCAGTTACAGTTTCATCACCTAATTGATAACAAGTATATCTTTCAAGACCTTCTTTCGATTCTATACTCCAATGGGCAACCAACTTTTCTATCAACTGTTCTCAGTTTTAGTTTAACAGTAATCGTCGGACCTATATTAGAGGAACTAATTCATAGAGGGTACTTTATGAATACCTTTTTCCCCCAGTCCAAGTACTATCTGGATGTTATCCTATCTGCTCTTATCTTTGGACTTAGTCATTTGATCCTAACTCATCGAGATCCTATCAGTTTGATTATTTATAGTTTAGGCGGTCTTTTCTATGCCCTTGTCTACCGTTGGACAAAGAACCTAAAAATCACCATCCTGTGCCATAGTTTTTTCAACTTTCTCATTTATGCAAAACCCATCTGGATTTTTGTTTATAATTATGTCTATTACCATTTTTTTAGATAGTAGGAGGCAAAGAAAAAAGTGTTTGATATCTATCAAACACTTTTTCTGTTTACTGTTCTTCTGTTACAAACTGGCTGAGCAGTCCGTTGATAAAACGGGCAGATTTTTGATCTGAGAAGTCCTTTGCAAGCTCAATAGCTTCATTAACAGCAACTAACTGAGGGGTGTCAAATGAAGTGATTTCAAAGACTCCCAAGCGAAGGAGGTTTCTCTCCACGAGTGTTAAACGCTCGATGGTCCAACCTGCTTTTAAATGCTGTGTGATTTGCTTGTCTAGTTCTTCCTTTTTAGCTTGAACACCAGAAACTAGCTCTGTCAAAAAGGCTGGAAGTTGCACATCCGTATCTTCACGATCATGAGTATAGGCGAAACGACAAGCAGTTTCGACATCCGTACCGAACTCAAGACTCATGAGAGCTTGAAAAGCGCATTTACGGAGTTGGCGTCTAGATTCTAATAGTGGACTAGTCATTGAGGAAGTCCTCGTCAAATAGATCTTTCAATTCTGGTTTTGGTGTTTTATCTGGGACGATACCTGCAACGTGGATATTGATGGCAGCGAGTTCTACATCAGCCATATTGCGGACGGCATCTTTAACAGCTTTCTGGATAGCAACAGCTACCTTAGGAACTTTTACTCCGTACTCAAGGTAGAGATAGATATCTGCTGTGAGCTCTTCGTCCACGTTTTTAAGATAAACACCACGGCCGAGAGAAAGTTTTGAAAGGGTATCAGACACTGATTTGTTTGAAAAAGAGTGTACACCCTCTACTTTTGCAGTAGCAATAGCAATGATTTTTTCAAGTACACGTGGGGCGATAACGATTTCGCCAAGTTGTTCTTCAATTCCCATAGAATGACCTCTTTCTAGAGATTAGGCACGAGAAACGTAAGTTCCTTCTGCAGTGTTGATAACAAGTTTTTGTCCTGCTTCGATGAAGTCTGGAACGTTTACGACAAGTCCAGTTTCCATCGTTGCTGGTTTACCAGAACCTGTAACAGTAGCACCTTTGATAGATGGTTGAGTTTCTGCAACTGTCAATTCGACAGTAGTAGGAACGGTAACACCAATCACTTCAGTTCCGTAGAATTGGATCTTCACATCAGAGTTTTCAAGGATGTAAAGCAATTCGTTTTCAACGTTGACAACAGGGATTTCGTATTGGTCGTAAGTTTCTGTGTTCATGAAGTAGGCTGTGTCATCCATTTTGTACAAGTATTGAGCTGGGACAGTCTCGATGATAGCTTGTTCAAATTTTTCCTCTGGACGGTAGCTTGTGTCAAATGTAGAACCAGTACGGACATCACGCAATTTCATACGCATGATGGTGTTTCCTTTACCTGGTTTGTGGTGGCTAGCTTCCAAAACGCGGATCAATTTTCCGTCAGCTGTTTCAAAGGTCATACCAGCCTTTAATTTACTTGCTTCAATCATGTTTTTACCTCTTTAATAAAATAATTTACTCTTTATTGTACCATAAAAGACAACATTACTCAAATGTCAAAAGGAGCTTAATTAGTTGACTGGTACGATATTTCCATCTTCGTCTTTGGTAACGAGGACGTATTTTCCATCGACTTCGATGTAAAAATTCTTGCTGGCAGTTTGCCCAGTGTTTTGAGCCGGTGCTTGATTTTGGACTTGTTGGCTTAGTTGACCACCGAGAGTTTGGCCAAGATTCATACCCATAAACATGTTCATCCCATTGCCATTTCCTTCGTTAGCAGCTGCAGCAATGAGCGCTTCGTTACGAGCACGGCGTTCTTCGATTTCAATCGTGTTGTACTTCATTGCCACGAGCTCACTATCAAGCTTGCGAACGATATCAAGACTTTCTTGGTCGTAGCTGAGGTCTTCAAGCAAGATATTGGTTGCTTCAATCCCGTAGAGACCTGTCCAAACCTTGTTGACCTCTTGTTTAGCGAGTTCGTTAAAGGTGTCTTGGTTGGCATTGAGGCTATAGATATCAACCTTGTTTTCGTTGGTATATTTGGCAATGGCAATCGCGATTTTTGGTGCGATATTTTGACGGAGCGTTCCTTGAGCTACATCTTGGAGAGTAAATGGCTGTCCGTCAGTAATTTGACGGCTAACAGAACTCACGTAGAAGAGGACTGGATCTGCTATTTTTACATCAAACAAGCCATAGAAACGGATATTAAGCAGCTGTTGGTAACGTTCGCTGAAGTATTCGACCGCGTTTTGTGTGCCGAACTTATTACCTGCAATAGGTTGCATGCGGATAAAAATAATTTCTTGTTGGGTGATGACTTGTCCACCGAAAGAGAAACGGTTTTTAAAGCTTTCCCAAGTGCCTTTTAAACCACCTTTTTCAAGGAGCCAGGCATTATCACCAGCTTGCCATTCGTGGCTACCAGCTTCGAGGACTTCACCAAGGAAGGTACCGTTGTTTACCAAAACAGCGGTATAGCCTTGGGGAACGATAACCACACTGCCATCCGACAAGAGTCCAGTATTTTGATTGCTGTGACGAGAACGTCCATCGGGGTCTTTAGTGAGTAATTGTCCCTTGATGGCCAAGGCGTCGCCAGAGACATTGTCTGGAAGGACGATGGCTTCCTTGAATTTACTATCATTAAAACTATTTAAGCCTGCTGATAAGGCTGCACGTATAAATCCCATAATTCCTCCTAATTATAAAGCTCGTCTTCATCCACAACATCATAGGTATCCAGTACCCATTGGTTTGGACTGCGAGAGAGATTGGCACCACAGTAGTCGCACTCGCTAACTGCAGAGATTTTCAAAGGGGCGCCACAGTTTGGACAGTGGTCGCTCACAACTTGGTCTGGATTGACTGCTTGCGTTTGGCTACCGTGTTGACGGATAAAGTTTAATTGATACACGGTGAAGAGATCTTTTTTAGGGTCTCCTTCAATGACACGGCGAGTCTCATCGTCAATGACATAGTCCCGCAAGGTAGATGACAGAATCACCACTAAGGTATCGTTTCCGTCAGGATTTTCAATGAACTCCTTGATGCGAACATTTTCGATACAAACTTTCTCTAAAACATTAGTTGTTTTAGATCGAATATGGTCCTCAAGTTGGGTACTGTGTTGGGAGTAGAGACTGGTACTTTCCAAAGCGCGGACAGAGTTCCAATTTTTCTCAGTCCAGGCAACCTGCAATTTAAGGTAGACTTCCTTAACCCAAGATGTGAAGGCTACCGCGTCAAAGTTTGGATCCCCATATTTCACACGACTAATGGCCAGTGTGTTGTGTTCAACTCGACGATGGAGCGTTTGAGAATCATTACTAGTGTAGGTTGAACTCGAATCTCCAGACTTATTCCGCAAGGATTTGACGATAACAACTAGTATGATTCCTCCGACTAATATGAACATAAATCCTAAATAGGGAGAGCTAGCAGAACTGTCAGAGGATGATCCATATCCAGAGCGGTAGTAGTGGTAGGATGATCCGCCAGAACGACTTCCACCTCCACTTGAGCGGCTGCTACTGCGGCTGCTCCCTCCACTTCTGGAATGCCCGACACCTGCATCAACGATTTGAGGCACGGATAGAAAAACAAGTAATAAACAGGTCATTAAAAGAGCGTAAAACTTTTTCATGTGTCTCCTAACTATATGATTGAAAAGGTAGAATTCTGAATTCGAATGATTATTAAACTATTAATAACCTTTAAAATAATCTAAGATATACTAGGCGTTATTTACTAGCATTTAGCTTCTTTATGGAATGGCGCTCGATGAGCCATCCCACAATCCACCCTATTGCTAGCAAGTAATTTTCAAAAGCACCGATAGCATTTACAGGAGAGTGATACTCCATATAATTGAGTAAGTGATTTGTTCCTATTCCAATTCCGCCAATAATGAGAGCAAGAAGTGCGATTCGTAGATAGAACCAATCGTATTTAATATTGATAGCGAGAATAATAATCAATACAGCTAAATTCCATATTCCAATTTCTCGTTGCCAACCAGCAGATATTCCGTACCCGGAGTGGCTTCCCATGTACGATGGAAAGAAAATTTGTAGTATAGAAGCGCCTAACATAGCGATGATGACTAAGACAAATAGCAATCGTAAAAATTTGTTCATTTATTCTCCTTGTCTCATTCTCGTCTTAAAAGTAGAAAAAAGTGTATAAAGAGTAAATTACTCACTTTCTTTCAACTTAGCCAATTCTTGTGCAAGCAGTTTAAGGGCGACTTGTGGGTTGGCTTGGCCTTTGGTTGCCTTCATAAGGAATCCTGTGAAGGCCTTGTCTGCGTTGCGTTTACCTGACTTGAAGTCGGCAACGGCAGCTTCGTTATCCGCAAAGACTTGGTGGATGATTGGGATCAAGACATCTGGATCAGAGATTTGCACCAAGCCTGCTTTTTCCACGTATTCACGCGCGCCACCGCCATTTTTAGCCAGATGGACAAAGACTTTCTTGGCAATCTTAGAAGAGATCGTGCCGTCTTCGATGATGGCAATCATTTCTACTAAGTTTTCTGGTGTTAATTCGATTTGTTCCAGTGTCTTACCTTCGGCGTTCAAGAACTGAGCAACTTCACCTTGGAGCCAGTTAGAGACTTGTTTGGCATCACCACCGAGTGCAACAGCTTTTTCAAAGAAGTCAGAAGTGACTTTGTTTGCCGTCAACTGGCTAGCATCGTAGTCTGATAAGCCAAGGTCAGATACGTAGCGCGCACGACGTTCTTTTGGAAACTCTGGTAATTCAGTGCGCATTTCCTCAATCCACTCATCTGAGATTTCAAAGAGTGGTAGGTCTGGTTCAGGGAAGTAGCGGTAGTCTGCAGCACCTTCTTTGACACGCATGAGGATGGTTGCCTTGTTAGCTTCATCGTAACGGCGTGTTTCTTGGCGAATTTGACCACCTGAGCGAAGGATTTCAGCCTGGCGTTGGACTTCGTATTCGAGACCTTTGCGAACATTTGAGAAGGAGTTGAGGTTTTTCAACTCAGTCTTGGTACCGAATTTCTCTTGACCATAAGGACGAAGGGAGATGTTGGCATCCACACGCATAGAACCTTCTTCCATCTTAACGTCAGAAATGCCAGCGTACTGGATGACTTCCTTGAGAGCTGTTAGATAAGCATAGGCTTCTTCTGGGGAACGCATGTCGGCTTCAGATACGATTTCAATCAATGGCACCCCTTGACGATTGAGGTCAACATAAGAGTAGCCATCTGTACAGTGGGTGTTTTTACCAGCGTCTTCTTCTAGGTGAGCACGTTCGATACCGATTTTCTTAGTCGTACCGTCTTCTAGCTCGACTTCAATCCAACCATTATAACCGATAGGCTCATCAAACTGAGAAATTTGGTAGGCTTTTGGATTATCAGGGTAGAAGTAGTTCTTGCGGTCAAAGTGCATCTTTTTGTGGATGTCCATGTTGAGGGCAAGAGCTGCCTTGATACCGGCATCGACAACCCCTTTATTGAGAACTGGCAGAACTCCTGGGAAGGACCAGTCAATCACGTTAGTGTTGGCATTTTGGTCATTTCCAAAGTGAGCAGAAGTTGGTGAGAAGATTTTTGAATTGGTGTTGAGCTCTACGTGGACTTCAAGTCCAATGACTGTTTCAAAGTTCATTAGTTATCACCTCCAAAAATCACAGGTTGTTGTTTGTGGTAGTCTGTTGTTGCTTCAAAGGCAGCAGCAGCTTGGTAAATGGTCTCCTCAGAGTATTTAGGACCGATCAATTGGAGACCGACTGGTAGACCTTGAGCAAATCCAGCAGGAACAGAAATTCCTGGAAGACCAGCTAAGTTGACTGGGATGGTCAAAAGGTCAGCCAAGTACATGGCAACGGGATCGTGGTTGAGTGAATCCAAGTCATAGGCAACGCTTGGTGCAGTTGGTCCCAAAATCAAGTCGTAATCCGCAAAGACTTTTTCGAAATCTTGGATGATGAGGGTACGGACCTGACCAGCTTTCTTATAGTAGGCATCATAGTAACCTGATGAAAGGCTGAAAGTACCTAGCATGATACGGCGTTTTACCTCTTCACCGAAACCTTGGCTACGGCTGTTTACATAGATTTCATCAAGATTAGTCGCATCATCTGCGCGGTAGCCGTAACGGATACCGTCAAAGCGTTGCAAGTTTGAGGAAGCTTCAGATGAAGCGATAATATAGTAAACGGCAACACCGTATTTAGAGTGAGGAAGGCTGACTTCTTCGACGATGGCACCAAGTTTTTCAAAGTGTTTAGCGGCATTCAGAATGGTTTCCTTAACCTCTGGGTCAATCCCTTCACCAAGGTATTCCTTAGGCAAAGCAATTTTCATTCCCTTGATGTCTTGCCCGATTTTTGAAGTAAAGTCAGCGATGCGGACAGGAGCAGAAGTAGAGTCTTTGGCATCTTCGCTAGCAATTGCATTGAGCAAGAGAGCATTTTCTTTAACAGTTGGAGCAAAAGGTCCAATCTGGTCTAGAGAGCTACCAAAGGCAATGAGGCCGAAACGTGAAACTGTTCCGTAGGTTGGTTTGAGACCAACGATCCCGTTGAAGGCAGCAGGTTGGCGGATGGAACCACCGGTATCAGAACCAAGTGACAAGCGGACTTGTCCTGAGGCTACGGCTGCGGCAGAACCACTTGATGAACCACCAGGAACCTTGGTCTGGTCCCAAGCATTTTTAGTCGCACCGTAGTGAGAAGTTTCACCGGATCCACCCATGGCAAATTCGTCCATGTTGGTCTTTCCGACGACAATCATACCCTTAGCTTTTGCATTGGCAACGGCTGTCGCATCAAAGATTGGCTCGTAGTTGTAAAGCATTTTTGAGGCTGCAGTTGTAAGGATACCGTCAGTAGAGATATTATCCTTAACAGCAAGTGGAATCCCTGAAAGAACATTGTCCGCATCGATTCCAGTTTCATCAATAGTTTTAGCTTGAGCAAGAGCCTGCTCTTCAGCGATAGTGACAAAAGCGTTGATAGCTGCCTCGCGAGACTTGATATCTTCAAGCGTGGCTTGTGTCAATTCAGTTGCAGAAATTTCCTTAGAGACAAGGAGATTGTGCAAGTCTTCAATAGTTTTGTTATTAAAAGTCATTAGGCATCTCCTCCATCATCTAGGATAGCTGGTACCTTGATATAGTAGTTTTCTTTTTCAGGTACGTTTTTAAACAAGCGGTCACGGTCTGTTCCTTCTTCGGCCACATCAGGGCGGAGTACGGTCTTGCGGTCAGCCATGGTTGTAGTAGGTGCGACACCAGTTGTGTCGACTTCGCCCAGCAATTCAACCATGTCAACAATTTTAGACAAGGTTGTCGCAAAGGCAGCAGTTTCTTCTTCAGAGAATTTTAATTTTGAAAGATTGGCAACGTGTGTTACCTCTTCTTGCGTAATTTTCATCTTGCATCCTTTCGTGAAATGATGATTTTTAGTCTGTTCTATTTTACCATAATTTCCTATAAATAAGGGAGCCAAACTGAAAAGAAATAGAAATTGAAAAATCGCTTTTAATTCGCTATAATGGTTAAACTAGAGAATAGAAAAAATAAGAGTTAGGATAGAAATATGTTCCATCAATTTATCACCAGATCTCAAACGGTTCCTCCTCCCATTTCCCTCTTTTGGTATGGGATTATGATGATCCTATTAGTGCTTTGTATTTATGGAGCACTTGTTTATCACAAAAATTCGAAATTTGTCCGCTTGTTTAAGGGGATTCAGATCCTCCAGTTGCTAGCCCTATATAGCTGGTATGTTGGTTTTGGAATTCCATTTTCTAATAGCCTTCCATTTTACCATTGCCGTTTGGCTATGTTTGCGGTGGTTTTCTTGCCAGATAAATGGCGGAGCAAGCAATATTTTGCCCTCTTAGGAGCAAGTGGAGCGGTCTTTGCCTTGGTTTACCCGGTTTTTGACCCCTATGATTTCCCCCATATCACCAGTTTTTCATTTTTGATTGGGCACTATGCCCTTCTAGTGAATTCCTTGATTTACTTGATGAATCACTATGACAAGACCTTGCTTAAGAAGTATATGATTGTAGCCTATACCTTTATTCTCAACCTCTTTTTAGTTGGGGTTAATCAGGTAACGGGTGGAAATTATGGTCTCTTAAGAGATACCCCGTTTATCTCGAATGCTCCTCTATGGATAAAGTACCTCCTTGTGTCGGTCATCCTTTCACTGGCTCTTGTTCTTTTTGATATCTTGTTTAAGAAACGGTGGAAAAAGAGAAATCAGGTGAAATCTATACTCTAGCTTGCCTTTTCATTGGATGAGCAATTGAAAAACTCCCCAAAATCCGATATAATGAAGAGTTGAAAGGAATAGTACAATCCAATGTAAACATCATTCTTAGCAACTGAAACAACTAAAAATAGAGAATCAAAGAAAGAGAACTTATGACTATTCAAGAAGAAATAAAGAAACGCCGTACCTTTGCCATCATCTCCCACCCGGACGCGGGTAAGACAACCATTACGGAGCAGTTGCTCTATTTTGGGGGCGAGATTCGTGAGGCTGGTACGGTTAAAGGAAAGAAAACAGGGACTTTTGCCAAGTCTGACTGGATGGATATTGAGAAACAACGTGGAATTTCGGTCACGTCATCTGTTATGCAGTTTGACTACGACGGCAAGCGCGTCAATATCCTCGACACACCAGGACACGAGGACTTCTCAGAAGATACTTATCGTACCTTGATGGCGGTGGATGCTGCGGTCATGGTCGTGGACTCTGCCAAGGGTATCGAGGCCCAAACCAAGAAATTGTTTGAGGTTGTGAAGCACCGTGGCATTCCAGTCTTTACCTTTATGAACAAGCTAGACCGTGATGGTCGTGAGCCACTGGACCTCTTGCAAGAACTAGAAGAAGTCCTTGGCATTGCGAGCTATCCTATGAACTGGCCAATCGGGATGGGGAAAGCCTTTGAAGGCTTGTATGACCTCTATAACCAACGTTTGGAACTTTATAAAGGGGATGAACGTTTTGCCAGTCTGGAAGAAGGGGATAAGCTCTTTGGAAGCAATCCTTTCTACGCTCAGGTTAAGGACGACATCGAACTGTTGCAAGAAGCAGGGAATGAGTTTTCAGAAGAAGCTATTCTTGCAGGAGAACTGACTCCGGTCTTCTTCGGTTCAGCTCTCACTAACTTTGGGGTGCAGACCTTCCTTGAGACCTTCCTTAAGTTTGCTCCAGAACCACATGGACACAAGAAAACAGATGGCGAAATTGTGGATCCTTATGACAAGGATTTCTCAGGATTTGTCTTTAAAATCCAAGCCAACATGGACCCTCGTCACCGTGACCGTATCGCCTTTGTTCGTATCGTATCGGGTGAATTTGAGCGTGGTATGAGTGTCAATCTACCTCGTACTGGTAAAGGGGCTAAACTGTCTAATGTCACCCAGTTTATGGCGGAAAGTCGTGAGAATGTGACCAATGCCGTGGCAGGAGATATCATCGGGGTTTACGATACCGGTACTTATCAGGTTGGAGACACTTTGACGGTTGGAAAAAACAAGTTTGAGTTTGAACCACTGCCAACCTTTACCCCTGAAATTTTCATGAAAGTTTCTGCTAAGAACGTCATGAAACAAAAATCCTTCCATAAGGGGATTGAGCAATTGGTGCAAGAGGGAGCCATTCAGCTTTATAAGAATTACCAAACAGGCGAGTACATGCTAGGGGCTGTCGGACAACTCCAATTTGAAGTCTTTAAGCACCGCATGGAAGGCGAGTACAATGCAGAAGTGGTCATGAGCCCAATGGGTAAAAAGACCGTTCGTTGGATCAAGCCTGAGGACTTGGACGAGCGCATGTCCTCAAGCCGAAATATCTTGGCTAAAGACCGCTTTGACCAACCAGTCTTCCTCTTTGAAAATGACTTTGCCCTTCGCTGGTTTGCGGACAAGTATCCAGACGTAGAGTTGGAGGAGAAGATGTAGATCGCCAAAGTTACTTGATTGTGTAACAATCTAAGTAACTAACGCCATGTTTCTATGGAACTTGGCTAGGCGCTCCACTAGTAAAGTTTTACGAATAGTATCGATTCGTAAAACTTTACGTCGTAACGGGTAGTGAGTGGTCTAGCTAACTGCCCCACTAACTTCGTTTGGCAAATAGAATCGATTTGCCAAACTCCGTGTCGTAGTGTAAAATCGGCTTACCTAAACGCTTCACTAGGAATAATCCACGAATATTATCGATTCGTGGATTTTTCCGTCGTAACCACGTTTTACAAATGAAATCGATTTGTAAAACTCAGTGTCGTAGATTAAGGCTATTAATTAGTATGGCATTTTTCTTAAATGCGTTGTAAGAAAAGTCCTTGAATGTTTTTGATTCGTGGATTTTTCTATATTTTGAATAAAAATCAATTCCCTGAGTGATTGGAATTATTTGCTCAATTTTTAAAGCATATAGAAATGGTTAAAGAATAAATAAAATATATTAACAGAATAATAAAATGAAGATTATATTGAAAAAACAGAATAGTTTTGAAATAAAGTTATTTTTGAAATCATTTTCTTTCTTCAGAGTAAGTTATAGATATTGAATTGTAGGTATATTTGGTATATAATAAGGAGATAGTTTTTATAGGTGAATAAATTCTTTTTCATATAGAGGGAAGTAACATGTTTTTTAGACGCCAGAAGGGTGAATATAGAGAAACAGACCGTGTAACTCGGTTCAAATTAATCAAATCAGGGAAGCATTGGCTACGGGCCTCGACTTCCCTTTTTGGCTTATTTAAGGTGATGCGTGGAAGTGCGGATACGAGCCAAGTAATGACAGAAATGGTTGAAAAGCAAGAAGGTCAGAAGTTGACTGGCTTGGATGTTTTGAAAGGGATAGCAGCTACGGGGACGATCTTAGGTGGTTTTGCTGCGACGCAAACGCGTGTTTATGCCAATGATGCAGTCGCTGTTGAAAAGACTGTCGAATCAAAAGATACCCTGGCGACGAGAGATTCAGTAGTGCTAGGGACGACACAGGATCATCAAGATGCTGCTAGCTTGTCTTTGTCTACCAGTCAAAGCCAGTCATTGTCAGAATTCAATTCGCAGAGCGCCAGTCAATCTGCCTCTACAAGTCAGTCTATCAGTGCCTCAAGCTCTTCTAGCGTGAGCCAGTCGATGAGCCAATCTGCTTCTACTAGTCAATCTTTGGCAAACAGTCAAAGTGTAACTGCTAGTTCAAGTGAATCCCTTGGAACACAAAATCAAGCGAATAGTAATCTGTCAGAGAGAGCTTCAGTTGGTGTTCAAAGTCAGTACCAAGCAAGTGAGTCAGCTCGGGAGACAGTGAAAGAATCACAACCTTCAAAAGAATTAAAAGCAGTTGATTTTTCTACAGAATCCTTGCCTCAAAGTCGGTCTGGTCGTGTAAAGAATGAAGGTGTGACGGCTGAATCGAGTTTCACAATGACTTCTGTAGCCTTGACAGAAAAGCAAAGTGAAGAAAAACGGAAGAAATTAGAGGCCTTGTCTGCTGAGATTGGGCAGTTTCTAGCTCAAGCTCAGGGACTTCCAAACTCGGATGAGGCAATTGCCAAGGCTAGTCTAGCTAAGAATGAGATAGCAGAGGCCTTGAAAGGGGAGGCTTCTAACCTTGCCACTATCCTACAAAAAGCTACAGAAGCTCGAAATAGCATTGCAAATGCTGTGTTACGTGCCAACTCTGGACTTCGTGACAGCAGAAACGGACAAGCTTTGACCAAAGCTTCAAATACCGCTAGCTTCAGAGCTGCTAGGGATACAGAGAAGCCAGAACTTCAGAAAATAACCGTTACAGGTGGCGCAATTCTAGAAGGACAAAAATTTAAAATTTATCGAGAAGAAAATTTTTCTGCGACCATTGAGTTTACTGATAACAGTGGTCGAATTGAACATGCAAAATTTGTTCCTACTGCTGTTCCCGCGGCCTATCCGGCTACTTCAACTGTTGTCTCATTCACTACGAGTAATGGTCAAAGTATCAGCATGATTGTTCCGACAAATAAACTAGCCAAAGATGGAAATGCTACAGCATCAAATCCTTTCACCGTTTCAATCACGGGTTCTGTTGGAAAAAATCAAGCAGTAAATAGTTTGTGGACTCGTTATGTTTTCACCTATGATCAGGAAGGTAATTTTAGCGGAAATACTACTGACGTAGGTCTTGTAAAAGATTTAACAGCCAACCCTGCCGCAATTCAATTTGAAGTCCATGCTCAGTCTGAAAAGTACGAACCAGCTATCAATGCTGAGGTGAATCGAAACTTTACTCTAACGGCCAATTCAGGGACTGTTTCTGTTGGTGAAGCCAGTCAGTACATCACGAATGCTACAGGGACGCCAGAATTACCTACTACAGGAATTACTAAGGGAACTAGAACAACCTATACTTGGAAATCTGGAACCAATACGAATTTGTCTGCTGGTCGGCATACTTTGACTGCAGTAGTAACTTATCCAGATGGAAGTACGGATGAAGTAGAGATTCCGATTGAGATTCGCCCTCAGACACCTAGAATTGAGGAACGTTTCCTTAACGAAAAAGGTGGTCTCACAAATCAAGCGATTACGGTAGATGGAGTGACTCCAGGTGGGACTGTTACTCTTACAATTGCAGGGGAAACATTCACCAAACAAGCAACGGGGAGTTCTACCAGTGTAACCTTTACTGCAACTGACTTGAAGAAAGTATATGATCGCAATGGAGGACGACTTCCAAGTGGACCAGTGACTGCAAGTACGACTGTGGATGGTTTGGTTTCAGATACATTTAATGGGCAAATCACGCCAAATCAAGCGTCAATTTCAGTAAGTAATAGCCAGTCTGCTTCAGCGAGTTCGAGCCAATCAGCATCAGTAAGTTCGAGCCAGTCAGCTTCGGTAAGTGCTAGCCAATCAGCATCAGTAAGTTCAAGTCAATCAGCATCAGTAAGTTCGAGCCAATCAGCGTCCGTAAGCTCCAGCCAATCTGCTTCAGTAAGCTCGAGTCAATCCGCATCGGCAAGTTCGAGTCAATCCGCTTCAGTGAGTGCGAGCCAGTCAGCCTCAGTGAGTGCTAGTCAATCTGCGTCCGTAAGCTCAAGCCAGTCTGCCTCAGTAAGTTCAAGCGAATCAGCATCAGTAAGTTCGAGTCAATCGGCTTCAGCGAGTGCTAGCCAATCCGCATCATTGAGTGCAAGTGAGTCAGCCTCAGTAAGTGCTAGTCAGTCCGCTTCAGTAAGCTCGAGCCAATCTGCATCTGCAAGTTCGAGTCAATCAGCCTCAGTAAGCGCCAGCGAATCCGCTTCAGTAAGTGCTAGTCAATCTGTTTCAGTAAGTTCGAGCCAATCAGCATCTGTAAGTTCGAGCCAGTCCGCTTCATTGAGTGCGAGTCGATCAGCTTCAGTGAGTGCCAGTCAATCAGCGTCTGCAAGTGCCAGTCAATCCGCTTCAGCGAGCGCTAGTCAATCTGCGTCGGCAAGTTCGAGTCAGTCAGCGTCAGTGAGTGCAAGTCAGTCAGCTTCAGTAAGCTCCAGTGAATCTGCATCGGTTAGCTCAAGTCAGTCAGCTTCAGCGAGCGCAAGTCAATCAGCCTCAGTAAGTTCAAGCGAATCAGCCTCAGCGAGCGCTAGTCAGTCTGCATCAGTAAGTGCCAGTCAATCCGCATCCGTAAGCTCAAGTCAATCAGCGTCCGTAAGCTCGAGCCAGTCAGCTTCAGTGAGTGCGAGCCAATCCGCTTCAGCAAGTGCCAGCCAATCAGCATCTGTAAGCTCCAGCCAATCAGCTTCAGCGAGTTCGAGCCAGTCCGCGTCAGCGAGCTCCAGCCAATCTGCCTCAGCAAGCTCCAGCCAGTCAGCCTCAGTCAGCTCGAGCCAATCCGTATCAGTAAGCGCAAGTCAGTCCGCATCAGCCAGCGCTAGCCAGTCTGCCTCAGTCAGCTCGAGTCAATCCGCTTCAGTAAGCTCTAGTCAATCTGCGTCGGCAAGTTCGAGCCAATCCGCTTCAGCGAGCGCAAGTCAATCCGCCTCAGTAAGTTCAAGCGAATCCGCCTCAGCGAGCGCAAGTCAATCCGCTTCAGCGAGCGCAAGTCAATCAGCATCAGTGAGCGCAAGTCAGTCTGCGTCCGTAAGCTCAAGCCAATCTGTCTCAGTAAGCTCGAGTCAATCCGCCTCAGTAAGTTCAAGCCAATCTGCTTCAGTTAGCGCTAGCCAGTCAGCCTCAGTCAGCTCGAGTCAATCCGCATCAGTAAGCGCAAGTGAGTC
>NZ_KV818053.1:0-567 GCF_001814835.1 Streptococcus sp. HMSC072D07 | reverse complement strand
CGCATCAGTAAGCGCAAGTGAGTCAGCCTCAGTAAGCTCCAGTGAATCCGCTTCAGTCAGCTCGAGCCAATCTGCATCATTGAGTGCTAGTCAATCGGCTTCAGCCAGCGCAAGTGAGTCAGCATCATTGAGTTCGAGTCAATCTGCATCATTGAGTGCTAGTCAATCTGCCTCAGTAAGTTCGAGTCAATCGGCCTCAGTAAGCTCCAGCGAATCAGCTTCAGTGAGCTCGAGTCAGTCCGCTTCAGCGAGCGCAAGTGAGTCAGTCTCAGCCAGCGCTAGTCAATCCGCTTCAGTGAGCGCAAGTGAATCTGCGTCAGCCAGCGCTAGCCAGTCCGTATCGGTGAGTGCTAGTCAATCAGCCTCAATGAGCGCTAGTCAGTCAGCTTCAACTAGTGCTAGTCAATCAGTATCTGTAAGTTCGAGCCAATCAGCTTCAGCGAGTTCGAGTCAGTCTGCATCTGTAAGCTCCAGCCAATCGGTTTCAGCAAGCTCAAGTCAATCAGTGTCTGTAAGCTCCAGCCATTCCGCTTCGGTAAGTGCTAGTCAGTCAGCGTCTGTAAGCTT